>NZ_QTLV01000003.1:0-118380 GCF_003602795.1 Bacteroides sp. AF34-31BH | reverse complement strand
ATTTACGAAAAAACGCTAGGAAAGGACCATCCAACCTATGCAGGATCCTTGTCAAGTATTGCAAACTACAATTCTATATTGGGGAATTACCAAGAAGCCATTAGCCTCAACACTGAAGCTTTAAAAATTTACGAAAAAACGCTAGGAAAGGACCATCCAACCTATGCAGGATCCTTGTCAAGTATTGCAAACTACAATTCTATATTGGGGAATTACCAAGAAGCCATTAGCCTCAACACTGAAGCTTTAAAAATTTATGAAAAAACGCTAGGAAAGGAACACCCGACCTATTCACTATCAATAAATCGTTTAGCAGAATTACAAGTCCACATAGGTAACTATCCTATGGCAACCAAACTATTTACACAAGCATTAGAAACTGCAAAAAAATCATTAGGTCCAAATCATTCTGCTTATGCAACAATACTTCACAATATGGCCACATGTATCAGTATATTAGGAGATGACCGCAAAGCAATTACCTTAGAAAAAGAGGCGCTTTCCATTAGAGAAAAAGCACTAGGAAAAGAGAGCGATGCATATTCAGTATCACTTCATAGTTTAGCTGTTTTAAATTCTTCAACTGGAAACTATGTAGAAGCTATCAAATATGAAACAGAATCATTAAATATCATAAAAAAAACGTTAGGCAAAAACCATAAATCATACTCAACGGGCTCTTCATGTCTTGCCTCGTACTATTCGGCATTAGGAAATTATGAAGAGGCAATAAGATTAGACAGCGAAGCATTATATACAATAGAACAGACATTTGGTAAGAACCACCCTGACTATGCGAATATTCTTTCAAATTTAGCAAATGATTATTATTATTATGGTAATTATTTAGAAGCTTCAAGATTAGGACATGAAGCATTAAATATTCGAGAAAAAGTATTAGGAACCCAGCATCCTGATTATGCAGAAGCACTTTCCAATGTTTCAATGTTCAATATTTCATTAGGAAATCTAGCTGAAGCTAAAAGACAAATAATGGAAGCCTCAAAAATATTTCAAATAACGTTTGGTCAAGAAAGTCATAATTACTCTATTATGCTCCATAAATTAGCACTATGCAATGCTTTGCAACACAACTTCTCGGAATCCATTAGACTAGAAAAAGAAGTGCTAAAAATATTTGCAAAAACAATAGGGAAAAACCACCCAGATTATAGACTAGCCCTTAACGATCTAACCTTTTACTATTTTAATTCCAAAGATTATATTAACACAGCACAACAAGCTATTCTAACAACCGAAGAATGTAACAAAATAGTATTTTCTACTTTTACCGATTTGACATCTCACGAAAGAACTCTTTTCTGGAATAAATATTCAAATTGGTATAATTACTATTTACCAATGTTTTCTTACTATATATCAGAACCAGAATTATCTGTTGCAACTTATAATGGAGCATTACTCGCAAAAGAGCTTTTACTTAACGCAGATAGAGAGATGAGCCAACTAATTCTTGAAAGTAACGATAAAGCTTTTATCCAAGAGTATAGAGACCTACAATTCAACAAGACTATTTTATATAAAATGCTACAAAAACCTAAAAAAGAGCACATAACAGACATAGACTCCATACATAGAATAGTAAGAAAGCAAGAAAAAGAATTAATAACTAAATCCAAAGTTTATGGTGATTATACTCGTAATTTACAAATTACATGGAAAGAAGTACAAAAGAAACTCAATAAAGAAGATATAGCAATTGAGTTTCTTGCTTTTCCTGCCGGAAAAGACAGTATAATATATGCAGCATTAATACTAAGACCAGAAACAACATCCCCTAAAATGATTCCGCTCTTTGAAAGAAAACAATTAAGCAATATTAATAAAAAAGACTTCTATACAACACCGACTTTAAGTCAACTAATATGGAAACCTTTGGAAAAAGAATTAAAAGGAATAAAGAATGTTTATTTTGCTCCTGCTGGGCAACTCCATAACATCGCCATAGAACACCTTCCAAGCAGCGACTCTACTTTTATAGCGGAACAAATAAATTTCTATCGGTTGTCGTCTACGCGACAATTGGTTATGATAAAAGACAAAAGCCATATTAAAGAAGCTGTTCTCTATGGAGGTCTTAAATATGATGCTGATACAACAGCTTTAGTAGTCGAAAACAAAAAATATACTGATATTCCTCGAGACTTGAATATTCAACATACCTTCTATCCGGATTCCCTAAACCTGCGTGACGGAGCCAAATACCTTCCCGCCACTAAGATAGAAGCTGAACAAATTAAACAAGCACTGGAGAATACGAGACTTCAGCCAGCCTTATATATGGATTTACGAGGTACAGAAGAATCTTTTAAAGCTTTATCAGGTAAGAATATCAGTATGCTACATATCGCCACTCATGGTTTCTATTGGACAGAAACAGAAGCCAGACAGACAAAGGATCTTGATTTCTTGATGATGGGAGACAATAACCAATCACGCTACGTAGAAGACAAAGCATTGACTCGATCAGGACTGCTATTGTCAGGAGCAAATATTGCACTGAAAGGAAATCCTTTGCCGGAAGGATTAGAAGACGGCATACTCACCGCCAAAGAGCTTGCCGGTTTAGACTTACGAGGGTTAGACCTGGTAGTACTTTCTGCCTGCCAAACCGGACTGGGAGAAATAACCGGTGACGGAGTATTCGGCTTGCAGCGCGGTTTCAAAAAAGCGGGAGCCAACACATTATTAATGAGTCTCTGGAAAGTGGACGATAATGCTACTCAACTCTTGATGACACAGTTTTACAAGAATCTGCTCGCAGGAAAGAGCAAATTTGAATCTTTGCGCGAGGCCCAGAAGTATGTACGTGACTACGAAGTTGAAATTGAAACAACTCCCGACAAGCGCTGGCAGTCAGAAGCCAGGCAAAAAGAAAAACAGAGCAAAAAGCCTATGCCCAAAGAGTTCAAGAAAATAAAAAAATATAAGGATCCCTTTTACTGGGCTGCATTCATTTTATTGGATGCAATTGATTAACTCTTAATTTATGAAAAACATGAAAAATTACTTATTGTGCATATTCCTTGCAGTATTTACCATCAGTATTTACGGGCAAAACCACAAGAATGCTGCGGACTATAGGACAGATGCAATAAATGGAAACGCGATTGCACAATTCTATCTCGGACAGAGCTACTTTAGGGGATGGGGTATAAAACCTGATACCATACAAGCCGTTTATTGGTGGCGAAAGTCGGCTGAGCAAGGAAATCCTGCTGCACAAAACAATATGGGTGCAGCCTATAGTAATGGCTGGGGGAATTTAACCCAAAATAAAGAAACGGCCATCTATTGGTATAAAAAAGCAGCTGAAAAAAATGGGGCTTTTCCACAAAAGAACCTTGGACGCATATATGAAGACAAAGAAAACTATGAAGAGGCTTTTATCTGGTATAAAAAAGCCGCCGAACACAATAATAGCCCGGAATCTTATTATGCACAAAGCCGCTTAGCCTATTTACTGAAAAACGGGTTAGGAGTCACAAAGAATTACCCCGCCGGAATGGCATGGACAAAACGAGCAGCTAAAAACGGGAATGCAAGCGGACAGATTTCGCTTGCAATCTCTTATGAATACGGCATAGACAACATCTTGAGAAAAGATGGGAATTCAGCGTTATATTGGTACAAAAAGGCTGCTCTCAACAAAGACATTGGAGAACTCCAGAAGTCTATAGCAGAAGCTGCCATAGAAAGATTGGAAGAAGCGGGATTCAACGGACAGAATACTCTCCTCAAAATGATACCGGACTATAAACCATTCTACACTGCACCTTCGGAAAGTGAACAGAAAAGCATGCATGAATCTGTTCGCAATAGCACGGTAGAGTGGGGAAAAACAATAGAAGGAGAGGCTTCTCTAGGACAAACCCAAAATGATGAAATAAATGGATTCAGGGTAGAATTCAAAGAAGATAATATTAAAATTGGCTTTACTAAAAACTCAGAATTCACTTTATTCATCTATATTCAAGAAGATGACATAATAGTTAAAAATGGCTCTGAAAATGGTGTAGAATACAACCGAAACACCGGAAAACCGTATATGCTGCTCCGCCCCTACAGTTATGAAATAGAAGCCAAAGAATATCCCGGACAAATATTTGAACGGACAAACTACACAAACGGGAATAAATATTGGGGAGAAACCTATAATGGACAACGCCACGGATACGGCATTCATATCTGGGAAAATGGGAATATGTGGTTCGGCCCTTGGAAGGATGGTGAAAGAAATGGATACGGCGCTTACTTTGATATTACGGCACACACCATTCAGTCAGGAAAATGGATTGGAAATGAATTGATAGCCGGTACTTCTTATATCTGTAAAGAAAAAGCGGAACCGGTTCTTCCAGCCAGAACCAGAACCGTTTCAAAACCATTTTCCTATAGCGGTACTGTTCGCTATATAAATTTACCGACCAGCTCATACATGTCATACATCACAGAAGCCATCAACAAATGGGGGAAATGCCGTACCGGAGCAATCACTATGTATGGAGCAGGAGTAGGAGTGTATGGGAATAGTGGATATGCCTACACCGGCAGTACTCCCAGCAAGCTTAAGAAACGTATAGAAGAAGCCAACAGCAGCAATGCTGAAATAACAGACATCAACATCACTGAAAATGGCAACTATGTAATTATCTTAGGCGGTTCAGGGTATTGGACTCTTGGTTATCCGGATGCATTCCTCAAAAAACTGGAACAATATCGTACAGGAGATTTAAGAGACGACAATATTCTTTCGGCCTGCTTCAATGATAAAGGAGAATGGGTCGTTATCACGGACAAGCATTACAGCTATTCAAATGAAACCATCAAAAACTTCATACTGAAAGCCGAAGAACTATACGAAGAGGTTTACTATGCCTATATTACCAATTATGGGATGATAGCTTGCTGCAAAAACGGAGTATATTACAAAAACATTCCATCCAATTTGGCAGAGGCATTGAAGAAACTCACATTCAAGCCCAAAGTCATCAAGTTTACAGACAATGGATTGTACTTGATTACAGATGGAGAATCACAAAATTATTATTTTATGTAATCACTCATTTTTTTTAAATATAGGCAATAGGTTATAGCATAGGACTTTCCATGTCGTCAAATGGCTAAATACAACGTTAAAAAAAGTCGTTCAGTCCCGTTAAAGCACCATGCCGTTTTTAAGTGTTGTAACTTCGCACCGTGGTCACAAAGAAATAGGTCTCGCTAACTGACGAGTGAACGAAACCGCAAGTAACAACCATTAAAAACAAAAAACATTATGGCATTTCGTTATGTAGTAAAAAAGAGAATGGTAGGCATTGGTACCAAAACCGAGAAGTATGTAGCTGCTTCTTATTCCGTAGCAAATATTGATTTTGATAGATTATGCGACCAGGTGACCAGTCAAGGGATGGTGCCAAGAGGTATCGTAAAAGCCGTATTGGACGGTATGATTGACGCACTCTGCACCTATGCCAGCATCGGTGCAACCGTACGGCTGGGAGACTTCGGAAGCCTCCGACCGGGATTGAACGGCAAAAGCCAGGAGGATGCAAAGTCTGTAACGGCTGATGTCGTTTACCGCCAGAAACTGATTTTCGTGCCGGGACAACGTTTGAAGAACATGATGAAACAATCGGGCATCACACGATTGGTAACCGGCTCTGAAATCGTGCCGGACAATGAAGAAAATCCCGGAGGAAACGAAAGCGGAGGCGACGGCAATGATGGTGACCAAGGTGAAAATCCATTAGGATAAACTGATAGAGTTTTATCAAGGAAACAAACAATTCCACAGAGGAGGCTTCATGACAAGTCTCCTCTGTTTATTTATATGACCTGTTTCGCTATCCATGCACAAGCCTCAGCATCAGCCAACGCATGATGATGATGTTCCAACTGATAGCCACAGCAAACAGCCACTGTATGCAACTGATAGTTAGGCAATCCCTTTATAGCACGACGTGATGCCTGCAAAGTACAATAAAACTCATAATCCGGATAATCCATGCAGTAAGTACGGAAAACAGCTTTCAGGCAGCTTTCATCAAAGGCCTTGTTGTGCGCTACCAATGGCAAGCCTTCAATGCGTGGAGCTATTTCCTGCCACACAACGGGAAAGATAGGAGCATCCTGGGTATCTGCCAACGTCAGACCATGCACGCGGGTATTCCAATAAGTGTAATACTCCGGTTCGGGACGGATGAGGCTATAATAATGGTCCACAATCTCTCCATCACGTACGATAACCACTCCTACACTACAAACGCTGGTACGCTGTTCGTTGGCCGTTTCAAAATCAATGGCAGCAAAATCTTTCATCCGATATGGTTTTATAGTCGCCAAAGATACGAAAAATTCACTCTGTTCCTTTCATTCTACACCTGGTTTCCATTATCTTTGTCCCCCGGACAAAGGCTAAAATATCATGGAACATCCACTTTCGCAATTCAAATATTGTCCGAAATGCGGTTCAGCCCATTTCGAAGTTCATAACGAGAAGTCGAAGCAGTGCGCCGACTGCGGTTTCGTCTACTACTTCAACCCCTCTTCCGCCACCGTCGCCTTGATACTGAACGAGCGCGACGAGCTGCTGGTGTGCCGCCGCGCCAAAGAGCCTGCCAAAGGGACGCTGGACCTCCCCGGAGGCTTCATCGACATGACCGAGACCGGTGAGGAAGGCGTTGCCCGCGAAGTAAGAGAAGAAACCGGCATGAAGGTGGCAAAGGCCGAATATCTCTTCTCCCTACCCAATATTTACATCTATTCCGGCTTCCCCGTACACACGCTGGATATGTTTTTCCGTTGTACGGTGGAGGACACCTTGCACTTCGAGGCGATGGACGACGCGGCAGACCTCTTCTTCCTCCCCTTAAAAGATATCCGTACGAAAGAGTTCGGGCTCGGCTCCATCCGCAAAGGAGTGGGTATCTTCCTGGAAGACATGCGGAAGAACAAAAGCGAATGATTATTCGTTCCTATTATGGTATATATCCTAAAAAAGCCAAACAAGTGTAACATTTCCGGGGTAAAACCCGTATTTTTGTAAAATACCTATTCTAACAAAAGAAGATGAAACATAAAATCTCCCGAATATTGTGCACAACACTCTGTTGCGCACCTTTACTCGCCTCAGCACAAACAAGCGAGAAGAGTACTTCTCCCAAGCGACTCTACCAGGAAGGACAAACGCTGTTCCAGCAAAAGGCCTATGCTGCCGCCATCTCTCCGTTGCAAGCCTATGTACGCCAGATGAATGCAGACGGCAAGCCTCTGCCCGATACCGGCGAGCGGCAAGAAGCGGAATACATGCTGGTATGCGCCGCATACGAGCTCAGAGACCCCAAAAGCATAGACTTGCTCCGCGCCTTCCTGGACGAATATCCTGATACTCCCCATGCCAACCGCATCTACGCCCTGATTGCCTCCGCCTACTTCTTCGAAGGCAATTATGACGATGCCCTCGCCATGTTCAACTCTGCCCGCCTCGACCTTCTGGGTACCGAGGAGCGTGACGACATGACCTACCGCCTTGCCACCTGCTATCTGAAGACGGGCAATGTAAAGGAAGCAGCCATCTGGTTCGAGACCCTGCGCAGCACCAGCAGGAAATATGCAGCGGACTGTGCTTACTACATCTCTTATATCCGATATACCCAAGGACGGTATGACGAAGCGCTCAGCGGTTTCCTGCCTTTGCAGGACAATGCCAAATACAAGGACTTGGTTCCCTATTACATCACCGAAATCTATCTGTTGAAGAAGCAGTACGACAAGGCGGAAATCGTGGCGCAGAATGCACTGTCAGCCCATCCCGACGGTCTGAGCTACACCCACACGGCGGAGCTGAACCGTATCCTCGGTACAGCCGAATACCATTTCGGGAAGTATCACGAAGCCGTAAAGTCCTTCGGACAATATATAGAACACAATGCCGAATCTGCCGCTCATAGAAGGGATGCCCTTTACATGCTGGGAATGTCCTATTATCAATGCGGCGTGTATTCGCAAGTCCCCTCCGTCCTCGGCAGAGTGACTGCCGAAAACGACGCCCTTTCGCAGAACGCATACCTGCACATGGGACTGTCTTATCTGCAACTGGCAGACAAGACCAAAGCGCGTATGGCCTTCGAGCAGGCTGCCGCCTCCAACGCCGATATGAAAGTCAAGGAACAAGCCGCCTATAACTACGCCTTATGCATCCACGAGACCTCCTATTCCGCTTTCGGCGAATCGGTGACCGTCTTTGAGAAATTCCTAAACGAGTTCCCGAACTCTCCTTATGCCGAGAAAGTCAGCAACTACCTGGTGGAAGTGTACATGAATACACGCAGCTACGATGCCGCACTCAAATCCATCGACCGCATCTCCCATCCCAGCAAAGCCATTCTGGAAGCCAAGCAGAAGATTCTGTTCCAACTCGGGACCCAGTCTTTTGCCAACACACAGTTCGAGCAAGCCATCGGTTACTTCAACCAAAGCGTCACGCTGGGACAATACAACCTCCAGACCAAGGCAGACGCCCTCTACTGGCTCGGCGAGTCTTATTACCGCCTGAACCGGATGAGAGAAGCCGCCCGCAATTTCAACGAATATCTGTCACTCACCCGGCAGAGGGATACGGAGATGTTCGCCCTTGCCTACTATAACCTGGGCTACATCGCTTTCCACCAGAAAGACTATTCGACGGCAGAGAACCGTTTCCGCAACTTTGTCCAACTGGAGAAAGGCGAAAACCCGACCGCATTGGCAGATGCCTACAACCGCATCGGTGACTGTAACCTGCACGTCCGCCGTTTCGAGGAAGCCAAGCAATACTACGCCAAAGCCGAGAACCTGAACACTCCCGCCGGAGACTATGCCGTCTATCAATTAGCGCTGGTATATGGCATGCAGAAGAACTATACGGAAAAGGTGAGCATGCTGGACCGACTTGCAGCCAAATATCCCAACTCGCCCTACGCCATCAATGCCCTCTACGAGAAGGGGCGCTCCTACGTACAGAGCAACAACAGCCCCCAAGCTATCGCCGCCTTCCGCGAATTGCTCGGCAAGTATCCCGAGAGTCCCGTCAGCCGTAAAGCTGCTGCAGAAATCGGCCTGCTTTACTACCAGAACGATGACTATGACCGTGCCATAGAAGCCTACAAACATGTAGTCACCCAATATCCCGGAAGCGAGGAAGCCCGCCTTGCCATGCGCGACTTGAAGTCCATCTACGTAGATGCCAACCGCGTGGATGAGTTTGCCGCCCTTGCCGCCCAAATGCCGGGAGAAATCCGCTTCGAACCCAGTGAGCAAGACTCGCTGACTTACATCGCTGCCGAAAAAGTATATATGAAAGGCGAAGCCGCACCTGCCAAAGAGAGCTTCACCCGCTATCTGCAAAGTTATCCGGGAGGCGCTTTCAGCCTGAATGCACACTACTACCTCTGCGTCATAGGCAAAGAGCAGAAAGATGACGAGGCGGTATTGGAACATGCCGGAAAACTGCTGGAATACCCCGATAACCCATATTCTGAAGAGGCTTTGCTGATGCATGGAGAAATTCTGTTCAACCGCCAGCAATATGACCTGGCATTGGCCGACTACAAGAAATTGCAGGCCAAAGCCACCACGGCAGAGCGCCGCCAGCTTGGCGCTATCGGTGTACTGCGCTGTGGAGCACTGATGCATGATGATGCGGAAGTCATCAACGCCGCCACAGCCTTGCTTGCCGAAGCCAAGCTGTCTCCGGAGCTCCGGAACGAGGCATTGTACTACCGTGCCAAGGCATACCTCAACCAGAAAGCCGACAAGAAGGCAATGGATGACCTTCAGCTGCTGGCCAAAGACACCCGTACCCTTTATGGAGCCGAAGCCAAATATCTGGTGGCATTACAATGGTACAACGCCGGTAATTATGCCTCTGCAGAAAAGGAAATCCTTAATTTCATCGACCAGAGTACACCGCATGCCTACTGGCTGGCACGCAGTTTCATACTTCTGTCTGATGTATATGTAGCCATGGACAAGAAGCTCGATGCACGCCAATACCTATTGAGCCTGCAGCAGAACTACCAGGCCGACGACGATATAGCAAGCATGATTAACGAAAGACTGGAGAAATTGAAGTAAGAAATATAGCACATTATGAAAAAGATACAATATATCCTCGCAGGAACTATGCTTGTCTCCCTCTCTTTGGGAGCACAAGCCCAGACACAACCCCAAGACACCACCATGAACCGTACGGTAGTCGTGGAACAAGAATATAATCCGGACATCATGGATGCCTCCAAAGTGAACGTGCTTCCCAAGGTGGAACCTCCTACCGTCAGCAAAAAGGCGGTGGAATATGACGCCACCCTGATGCCGGCAACCCATATCCCGGCAGGTATCATGCAAGCCTATACCGGAAAAGAGACGCAGGCGAAAGCGCTGCCCGGATATGTACGCTTGGGATACGGTAACTACGGTAACCTCGATGTACGCGCCAACTACCTCTTCTCCTTATCCCCCAAAGACCGCCTCAACCTGACATTCACAATGGATGGCATGGATGGCAAACTGGACTTGCCGGATAATGGCGGGAAGTGGAATTCATTCTACTACCGTACCCATGCTGCCATGGATTATGTACATGCTTTCAGCAAAGTCGATTTGAATATTGCCGGAAAGTTCAACCAAAGCAATTTCAACTTCCTGCCCGACTTCGTCAGCAACAAGCAGAAATTCGTTTCGGGTGATGTACATTTCGGGGTAAGTTCCACGAGTGACGATATGCCTCTCCAATTCCGTGCCGAAACCAATTTGTTGGTCTACCAGCGCCAACACGACCTCATGGTGAGCAATATCAAAGAAAATATCGTGCGCACCAAAGCCGATGTCACCGGTTCCATCTCCGATGAGCAGACCATCGGCATGGCTTTTGCCATGGACAACACATTCTACAGCGACGGACGTTTCGAGAATCACACCGACGTAGACTTCAATCCATACTATCTCTTTCAGAATGACGACTGGAAAATACGTCTCGGCGCACACGTCGACCTGGCTTTCGGCTTCGGCAAGAAGTTCCGCGCCGCTCCCGACGTAGAAATGCAATACATCTTCTCGGACAGCTACATCCTCTACGCACAAGGTAAGGGAGGACGGCTGCAGAACGATTTCCGCCGTCTGGAAACCATTACGCCTTATGGCATTACAAACCAGCAGCTTGACAATACCTACGAACAGCTCAACGCAGCCATCGGCTTCAAGGCAAGCCCGGTCAGCGGATTGTGGTTCAACCTATACGGCGGGTATCAAGATTTGAAAAACGACCTGATTGACACTCCGACTGTCAAGTCCGACGGGATAAGCAATGTTTACCTCACAGAAGATACCAAGAACCTCTACGCCGGAGCCGACCTGAGCTACAACTACAAGGATGTTTTCTATCTCGCCGCCAATGCCGTCTATCGCCATTGGACAACGGACTCAGACGGTTCTGATGTCGTAGTAAGCTTCAAACCTTCCGTAGAAGGCAATCTCAATCTCAAGGTACGCCCCATCTCCCCACTGCTTGTCGGCATCGGCTATCAGCACATCTCACGCCAAGGCGTGGAGGGCAACAAGGCAGACCCCGTCAGCAATCTCTATCTAAACGGCAGTTACGAACTCTTCAAAGGTATCTCCGTGTATGCGCGCGTGAACAACTTGCTGAACAAAGATTACCAGTACTACTGGGGATACCCTTCAGAAGGTCTCAGTTTCTTAGGCGGAGTAAGCTTCCTCTTTTAATAGGGGCAGCACAAGCCGGAGCTCTAATTTGAACAAAAAAGGTCATTTTTGCTAAATTCTCCTTATATTATAAGGTGGGAAGAATCTTTTTTTCCTACTTTTGCGGGCGAATTCAGTGGCGGGAGTCACTAAAAAACAGAAATTTATGCAGAAGAACCTTGTCATAGTCGAGTCTCCGGCGAAAGCAAAAACAATTGAAAAATTCCTTGGAAAAGATTTCAGAGTCCTTTCCAGCTACGGCCACATACGTGATTTGAAGAAAAAAGAATTCAGTATTGACGTAGACAAAGACTTCAAACCGCATTACGAGATACCGGCGGATAAAAAGAAAATCGTAACCCAGCTGAAGGAAGAAGCCGAGCAGGCAGAAACCGTATGGCTGGCTTCCGATGAGGACCGCGAAGGGGAAGCCATCGCATGGCACTTGTACGAAGTGCTGAAACTGAAACCGGAACACACCAGACGTATCGTCTTCCATGAAATCACCAAAGGTGCCATCCTGAAAGCGATAGAAAATCCCCGTGACATTGACATCAACCTGGTCGATGCCCAGCAAGCCCGACGTATCCTGGACCGTATCGTAGGTTTTGAACTTTCACCGGTATTGTGGAAGAAAGTGAAACCTGCCCTTTCTGCAGGCCGTGTACAGTCCGTAGCCGTCCGTCTCATTGTAGAGCGCGAACGCGAGATACATGCATTCCAAACCGAAGCATCCTACCGTGTTACCGCCGTATTCCTCGTTCCGGACACTGACGGCAAAACAGTGGAAATGAAAGCCGAACTGGCGCACCGGCTCAAGACAAAGGCAGAAGCCCGGAAATTGCTGGAGAGCTGTAAAGCAGCTACGTTTACCATCAGCGACATCACTACCCGTCCGCTGAAGAAAACTCCCGCCGCCCCGTTCACCACCTCTACCTTGCAGCAGGAGGCTGCCCGCAAACTGGGATTCACCGTGGCACAGACCATGATGGTGGCGCAACGTCTGTACGAATCCGGATTGATAACCTACATGCGTACCGACTCCGTCAACCTTTCCGAACTTGCCGTCAACGCCAGCCGTGAAACCATCTCCAACCTGATGGGCGAACGTTACGTACACAACCGCCACTTCGCCACCAAGACCAAAGGAGCGCAAGAAGCCCACGAAGCTATCCGCCCCACCTATATGGAGAATGCCAAGATAGAAGGTACCCCGCAGGAAAGAAAGCTGTACGACCTCATCTGGAAACGTACCATCGCCTCGCAGATGGCAGATGCCGAAGTGGAAAAGACAACCGTAACCATTGCTATCAGCAACGAGACGGAGACTTTCACTGCAACCGGCGAAGTGGTGAAATTCGACGGCTTCCTCCGTGTCTACCGCGAATCATACGATGATGACGTAGAAACCCAGGAAGATGAGGCACGCCTACTGCCCCCTCTGAAAAAAGGACAGAAGCTCGAACATGAAGGTATCACCGCTACCGAACGTTTCACCCAACACCCTCCCCGCTACACGGAAGCAAGCCTTGTGCGCAAATTGGAGGAACTCGGTATCGGACGTCCGTCTACCTATGCTCCGACCATTTCCACCATCCAGCAACGCGAATACGTGATAAAAGGAGAAAAAACGGGTGAAGAACGCACCTACAATGTGCTCAACCTGCAGGGTAATGAAATAACGGACAACAACCATACAGAAATCACCGGAGCCGAAAAGTCAAAACTGATGCCGACAGACACCGGTATTGTGGTCAATGACTTCCTGATAGAGTACTTCCCGGACATCCTTGACTACAACTTCACTGCGAGCGTCGAAAAGCAATTCGACGAAATAGCTGAAGGTGACAAGCAATGGACCGCCATTCTGAAAACATTCTATAAGAAATTCCATCCTTCAGTAGAAAACACACTTGCCGCGAAAACCGCCCACAAGGCAGGCGAACGGATTCTGGGAACAGACCCCGTCAGCGGAAAACAAGTGTCCGTAAAAATCGGACGTTTCGGCCCAGTAGCACAGATAGGTACTGCCGAAGATGAGGAAAAGCCCCGTTTCGCCCAGGTAAAAAAAGAAATGTCCATCGAGACCATTACGCTGGAAGAAGCGCTGGAGCTGTTCAAACTTCCCCGTACCCTCGGAGAGTACGAAGGTAAGAATGTAGTCGTAGGTGCGGGACGTTTCGGACCTTATATCCAGAACAACGGCTTGTATGCCTCGTTACCCAAGACAATGGACCCGATGACTGTTACGCTGGAAGAAGCTATTGAACTTTTGCAAAAGAAACAAGAAGCAGAAGCCCAAAAACATATCAAGAAGTTTGAGGAAGAACCGGAACTGGAAATCCTGAATGGACGCTATGGCCCTTACATCGCTTATAAAGGCAGCAACTACAAGATTCCTAAAGACATCATCCCTCAAGACCTGAACCTTCAAGCTTGTCTGGAAATTGTGAAACTGCAAAGCGACAAGGATACGGGCAAGTCTAAGCGGACTGCAAAGGCGGTGAAAGCAACGAAAACGACTAAAACAACCGCCAAGGCAACTGCCAAAACAAGCAAGACAAAATAGGACTTAGTCTACACGTATAAAATGGGAGAAAGGAGACGATAATTTAAACTTCTATTATTTCTACCACAAGAATAAATATTGCACTATAAAAAAATAAGCCCGAAGAAGTATCCTCGGGCTTATTCTTTTATAGTACAATGTTTACATCCTATCCGGCACCTCAATTCCCAGCAATCCCATACCTAAGCGTACCACCTTGGCTACATTCTCGGACAATGCAAGGCGGAATACCTTCACTGCTTCGTTCTCCTCACGCAGAATGCTGAAGTCATGGTAGAACTGGTTATATTCCTTCACAAGGTCATACGTATAGTTTGCAATGATGGACGGACTGTAATCCTCACCTGCCTGCTTCACAATAGCGGCAAAGTCGGCAACCATCTGTATCAGTCCCTCTTCCTTCTCACTCAGTTCAATGCCGGCAGGTAACTGGGCAGGGATTTCGATACCGGCCTCTTTTGCCTTGCGGAGAACAGACTGGATACGTGCATAAGTATATTGGATGAACGGTCCCGTATTACCATTAAAGTCGATGGACTCTTTTGGATTGAATGTCATGTTCTTGCGGGCATCCACTTTCAGGATGAAGTACTTTAAGGCACCCAGACCAACGATACGGGCGATATTGTCTGCCTCTTCCTTTGTCAGACCATCCAGCTTACCCAGTTCATTGCTGGTTTCCTTGGCTGTATCAATCATCTCCGCCATCAAGTCGTCAGCATCAACTACTGTACCTTCGCGGCTCTTCATCTTGCCCTCGGGAAGTTCCACCATACCGTAAGAGAAGTGCACCAACCCTTTACCCCATTCGAAGCCCAGTTTGTCGAGCAGGATGGACAATACCTGGAAATGGTAATTCTGTTCGTTGCCTACCACATAAATCATCTTGTCGATGGGATAATCTGCAAAGCGGAGTTTGGCAGTACCTATATCCTGCGTCATGTAGACGGATGTACCGTCCGCACGCAACAGCAGCTTGTGGTCCAACCCCTCCCCCGTGAGGTCCGCCCATACAGAGCCGTCTTCTTTCCGGTAGAAGAAGCCTTTCTCCAGGCCCTCCATTACCTTCTCCTTACCTTCGAGGTACGTGTTTGATTCGTAATATATCTTATCAAAAGTTACACCCATCATACGGTAAGTCTCGTCAAAACCTGCATACACCCAGTCGTTCATTTTCTTCCAGAGCGCACGTACTTCCGGGTCATTGGCCTCCCACTTTACCAGCATTTCACGAGCCTCCTTCATCAAAGGAGATTCAGCTTCCGCCTTGGCTTTGGCTTCTTCCTCATTCATGCCTTCGCTTTGGAACTTGGCCATCAGCTCCTTCACTTCCGCTTTATAATGCTTGTCGAAGGAAACATAGTAATCGCCAATCAAGTGATCTCCCTTCTTGCCGGATGATTCGGGAGTTTCACCATTTCCGTACTTCAGCCATGCCAACATGGACTTACAGATATGAATTCCACGGTCATTGACAATATTTGTCTTTACTACCTTATTACCGTTGGCAGCCACTATATTAGCCAGCGCATTTCCCAAAAGATTATTGCGTACATGTCCCAAATGAAGCGGTTTGTTGGTGTTGGGAGAAGAATACTCAATCATCACCAATGGAGAGTTGTCAGTAGCAGCCACGATACCGTACTGCTTGTCCGCATGAATGCCATTCAACAATTCTATCCACGCAGAGGAGGCAATGGTCAGGTTCAGGAAGCCCTTGATGACATTAAATGCTGCAACCGAAGGCTCGTTTGCCTGCAAGTATTCACCGATTTCCTGGGCCGTCTGCTCCGGTCCTTTCTTGGACATACGGAGGAAAGGGAATACAACCAGCGTGAGGTGTCCCTCAAATTCTTTCTTGGTTTTCTGCAACTGCACTTGTGTGGCAGGAACATCCTGTCCGTAAAGCGCTTTCAGTCCGCCGATGACGGACGATACCAGTTTCTGTTCTATATTCATGATTCAAATGTATTTTCCTGCGTGCAAAGATAGCGTAAACCGAAATCAGTACAAAACAAGCAGGCTTGTTTTTATTGACTCACAAGATATTCAACATACAAAGAGGGGACGCTCCTTGTAAAACGTCCCCTCTTTGTATGTTGAGTATACTGTTCTTATTCAGCTGTCAATTCCGCACCTGGTTTGAATTTAACAACTTTCTTTGCAGCAATCTCGATAGGCTTTTTAGTAGAGGGGTTGATACCCATACGCGCTCCTCTTTCCACCACACTGAAAGTTCCAAAACCAACCAATGATACTTTATCACCGGCCTTCATTGCCTTAGTGACTGACGCGATAAATGCATCCAATGCTTTCTTTGAATCAGTCTTTGACAAACCAGACTCCGCTGCCATAGCGCTAATAAGTTCCGCCTTATTCATAATGCTTAAAAATTAATTAATATGTTACACAAAAGATATTTTTACTTTTCATCACAAACCTCCACAAAAATAGAGCAATATTTCTGAATATCAAATAAAAACATTAAAAAAATATTGGAAAACAGCGAAAAAGAAGGAATAGAATCTGCTTTTTCTGTTATAGAACAGAATTTATTCGTATTTTTGCCGGAGAATGCAAAAACAGACAACTGTTTTTGAACTGTAAAATGAATTGAAACAACAGATTATGAATACTATACCTACTGTAACCAAGAACCTTTTAATCATTAATGTGCTGATGTTTTTGGGCACCATTGTCGCCCAAAGCTACGGCATCGACCTCGCCCAATATCTGGGATTGCATTTTTTCCTTGCCGAAGATTTCAATGCAGCACAATTGATAACATATATGTTCATGCACGCCGGATTCGCGCACCTGTTTTTCAACATGTTTGCCGTATGGATGTTCGGACGTATTTTAGAGCAGGTATGGGGGCCAAAACGATTTCTGTTCTACTATCTGGTGTGCGGCATAGGAGCCGGAATTATCCAGGAGGTGGTACAGTATATTCATTATGAGACAGTACTTTCCGCCTACGACAGCGTGAATACCGGCATGGCCATCATCCCGATGAAGGAATATCTCAATATGATGACTACCGTGGGAGCTTCGGGCGCAGTATACGCCATTCTGCTGGCATTCGGCATGTTGTTCCCCAACCAGCAAATGTTCATCTTCCCGCTGCCGGTTCCCATCAAGGCCAAATATTTTGTCATCGGATATGCCCTGATTGAGCTTTATGCCGGATTTGCAAACAGTGCAGGAGACAATGTGGCTCACTTCGCACATTTGGGTGGTATGGTATTCGGCTTTATCCTGATTATGTACTGGAGAAAAAAGAACAGAGGAAATGGCTACTATTATAACTGATTTGAAAGAGACCTTCCGTAGGGGGAACATTTATATCCAACTGATTTACATCAATGTTGCGGTATTCATACTTACTACGCTAACCGAAGTCATGTTCCAGTTGTTCAACCGGAGCATAGCAGGCGTATTCGAATGGTTGGAACTGCCGGCATCAGTCCTACGCTTCATCCTGCAACCATGGTCACTACTGACATATATGTTCATGCATGCAGGATTCATGCACATTCTTTTCAATATGCTGTGGCTTTACTGGTTCGGTGCACTGTTCCTGAGTTTCTTCTCTGCAAAGCATCTGCGGGGTGTATACATTCTGGGAGGAATTTGCGGCGGTCTGCTCTATATGGCCGCCTATAACATTTTTCCGTATTTCCGTCCCATGACAGACTATTCTTTCATGCTGGGCGCCTCTGCCTCTGTACTTGCCATTGTAGCCGCCACCGCCTATCGCGAGCCCAACTATCCGATAAGGCTGCTGCTGTTCGGAACCATCCGGCTGAAATACCTGGCACTCATCGTTATAGGCACCGATTTGCTGTTCATCACCTCCAGCAATGCCGGCGGACACATCGCACATTTAGGAGGTGCGCTGGCAGGGTTATGGTTTGCCGCCAGCCTCAGCAAAGGTAGCGACCTGACCTCATGGATAAACAAATGTCTGGATGCCTTAGTTTCCATCGTCAGCTTCAAACCCCGAAAACCGAAAATGAAAGTACATTACGGTACTGGCAAACAAAAAGATTATGATTACAACGCACGGAAAAAAGCCCAATCCGACGAGATAGACCGCATTCTCGACAAATTAAAGAAATCGGGATACGAAAGCCTTACTACAGAGGAAAAGAAAAGCTTGTTCGACGCGAGTAAACGTTAAACCAATGGAAAACGGAAAATGAAAAATGAGAAATGAGAATATAACCGCCACTCTTATTTTCAGTTTTCACCTTTCAATTTTCAACTATTATAATGAAGCATCTCGGTAATTTTGTCGCTCTTCTGATTTTAGCGGTCAATGCCTTGTTTACGGGCCTATTACTGTTCACCGCCTATAGTCCGCACATCCAGCCGGTCACACATCCGGTGCAATCGTGCCTGGGGCTGACATTTCCCGTGTTCCTGATGATAAATGCCGGCTTCCTCATTTTCTGGCTGGTCATCCAGCGCTATAGGTCGGCTTTGCTGCCCCTGATAGGGATGTTGCTCTGCTATTCGCAGATACGCACCTATCTGCCCATCAACTTCCATACAGACCACTTACCGGAAACAAGTATCAAACTGCTCTCCTACAACATTATGGGATTTGACGGTGCCGCCAAGCAAGATGGCAAAAACCCGATATTGACCTATTTGAAGGAAAGTGGCGCCGATATCCTCTGTCTGCAGGAATATTCCACAGTACAATCCTCAAAGCATCTTTCGCAAAAAGACGTAGAGCGGGAACTCAAGGCATATCCATACCACCGCATCAACACAGTGGGTAGCGGAAAGGGACATACCAACAAGATAGCATGTTACTCTAAATTTCCGATTCTCTCGTCACGCATATTGGATTATCCCAGCGAATACAACGGTTCGGTACTCTATGAAATCAAGATTGGGGAAGACACGGTTACCCTCATCAACAATCATCTGGAGTCCAACAAACTGACCAAAGCCGATAAAGTCGTGTACGAAGACATGCTGAAATCTCCCGAAAAGGAAAAAGTGAAAAGCGGCGCACGCCTGCTCATACGCAAGCTGGCAGAAGCATCGGCCATCCGTGCCCCGCAGGCTGACACTATTGCACATGAAATAGCCGCTTCACCGCATCCTTACATTATTGTGTGCGGCGATTTCAACGATACCCCCATCTCCTATGCCCACCGCACCATCGCCCAGGATTTGGACGACGCATTCACCCAATCAGGACGGGGGCTGGGCATCTCCTACAACCAGAACAGATTCTATTTCCGGATAGACAACATACTGACAAGCAAGAACCTGAGAGCCTACAATTGTACAGTAGACCGCTCCATCAAAGAGTCAGACCACTATCCGATATGGTGCTATATCACTAAGAGATATTGAAAATTAATACTTAAACATTTAATACTTAGAAAACAATGTTCAAAAAATGTATTCTAATTTTAGCAGCAAGTTGTATGATGTACTCCTGTGCCACCCAGACGGAAAGCAATCCGTTCCTTACTGAGTTTCAAACACCCAATGGCGTGCCTCCATTCGATAAAATCAAGTTGGAGCACTATGAACCCGCATTCCAGAAAGGTATAGAAGAGCAGAACGCCAATATCCAAGCCATCATTGACAATACGGAAGCCCCTACTTTCGAAAATGTCATTGTTGCCCTCGACAACAGCTCTCCCACCCTGGACCGTGTAGGCGGTGTATTTTTCAACCTGACGGAGGCCGAAACTACCGATGAACTGACAGCCCTTTCCATGAAACTGGCTCCGACATTGGCCGAACACGAAGACAACATCTCCCTCAACCAGGAGCTTTTCAAGAAAGTGGATGCTGTCTACAGCCAGCAAGATGCTCTCGGCCTGACCCGCGAACAACAAAGGCTGCTGGAAAAGACCCATAAGAAATTTATCCGTTCCGGCGCCAATCTTCCGGCCGACAAGCAAGCCCGTCTGCGTGAAATCAACAAGCAGCTTTCCACACTCGGAATCACGTTCAGCAACAACATCCTGAACGAAAACAACGACTTCAAGCTTTATGTAGGAAAAGAGGAAGACCTCGCCGGACTTCCCCAATGGTTCCGCGAAAGCGCCATGGCTGAAGCCCGTGCCACCGGACAGGAAGGCAAATGGCTGTTTACCCTCCATAATGCAAGCCGCTTGCCTTTCCTTCAATACTCCGCCAACCGGCCGCTACGCGAACAGATGTACAAGGCCTACATCAACCGCGGCAATAACAATGACAAGAACGACAACAAGAAAATCATTGCCGACATCGTAAGCCTGAGACTTGAAAAGGCGCAACTGCTGGGTTTCGACTGTTACTCCAACTTTGTATTGGACAATACAATGGCAAAGAATTCCACCGCCGTGATGGACTTCCTCAACAACTTGTGGAGTTATGCACTCCCCAAAGCAAAAGCCGAAGCAGCCGAACTGCAAAAGCTGATGGACAAGGAAGGCAAAGGAGAGAAACTGGAAGCATGGGATTGGTGGTACTACACCGAAAAACTCCGTAAGGAGAAATATAACCTCGAAGAAGAAGAGATTAAGCCCTACTTCAAGCTGGAAAACGTACGTGAAGGCGCCTTTGCCGTTGCCAATAAGCTCTATGGCATCACGCTGACAAAGCTCGAAGGTATCCCCGTCTATCATCCCGATGTAGAAGTGTTTGAAGTGAAAGCCGCAGACGGCTCACAAGTAGGTATCTTCTATGTAGATTACTTCCCCCGTCCCGGCAAAAGCGGTGGTGCCTGGATGAGCAATTACCGCGAACAACAAGGCAGCATACGTCCATTGGTATGCAACGTATGCAGCTTCACCAAGCCCGTAGGCGACACTCCTTCCCTGCTGACCATCGACGAAGTGGAAACTTTGTTCCATGAATTCGGCCATGCCCTGCACGGATTATTGACCCAATGCCAGTATAAAGGTACTTCAGGCACCAATGTCGTACGCGACTTCGTGGAACTCCCCTCTCAAATCAACGAGCATTGGGCCACCGAACCCGAAGTGTTGAAAATGTATGCCAAGCATTACAAGACCGGCGAGGTCATTCCCGACAGCCTGATTGAAAAGATACTGAACCAGAAAACGTTCAACCAGGGTTTCATGACTACCGAGTTGCTGGCCGCCGCCATCCTCGACATGAACCTGCATAACCTGACTGATACCGAAGGCCTTGATGTCGTTGCATACGAAAAAGAAGCGATGGACCAACTGGGGTTGATTCCGGAAATAGCTCCCCGCTACCGTACCACATACTTCAACCACATCATCGGCGGTTATGCTGCAGGCTACTACAGCTATCTCTGGGCCAATGTTTTGGACAACGATGCCTTCGAAGCTTTCAAGGAACACGGTATCTTCGACAAGCAGACAGCCGACCTCTTCCGCCAGAATGTTCTGGAAAAAGGAGACAGCGAAGACCCGATGACTCTCTATAAAAACTTCAGAGGAACTGAGCCTCAATTAGACCCGATGTTAAAAAATCGCGGTATGAAGTAAGATTTGTGAAAAAAAAGCTATATTTGCAGCCTTGTATGCAACAGAATTTAATTAAAAAGTAATCATAATAAACTAAAAGTAACATGCAAAACAAAGGATTTGTAAGGGTTTTTGCGATATTGCTCACACTGGTGTGTGTGTTCTATCTCTCCTTCTCTTTTGTAACTCGCCATTACACAAGTAAGGCCAAAGAGTTTGCGAAAGGCGATGTGAAAGTAGAGCAGGACTACCTCGATTCTCTGGCTAATGAGAAAGTGTATTTCGGCAATTGGACGCTGAAACAATGTCGTGAGATGGAAATCAGTTTAGGTTTGGACTTGAAGGGCGGTATGAACGTCATCCTTGAAGTTTCCGTACCCGATGTCATCAAAGTATTGGCTGACAACAAGACTGACGAAGCATTCAACCAAGCATTGGCCACTGCCGCCAAACAAGCTACCACAAGCCAGGATGACGTAATCACCCTATTCGTCAGAGAGTATCACAAGCTTGCTCCGGGTGCTCCTCTTTCACAACTGTTCGCAACCCAACAATTAAAAGACAAGGTAACTCAGAAATCTACCGACGCGGAAGTTGAGAAAGTATTGCGCGA
Source organism: Bacteroides sp. AF34-31BH (assembly GCF_003602795.1). Lineage (NCBI taxonomy): Bacteria > Pseudomonadati > Bacteroidota > Bacteroidia > Bacteroidales > Bacteroidaceae > Bacteroides > Bacteroides sp. AF34-31BH. Next base: position 95,960 of record NZ_QTLV01000003.1, on the reverse strand, counting down.
AGAAGTAAAGGCAGCAGTCGAGAACTCCTACAACGTACTTCGTACCCGTATCGACCGTTTCGGTGTAGTTCAGCCCAACATCCAGAGTCTGGAAGACAAAATGGGCCGTATCATGGTAGAGCTTCCGGGTATCAAAGAGCCAGAACGTGTAAGAAAATTATTACAAGGTTCCGCCAATCTGGAATTTTGGGAAACATACACAGCAAAAGACGTTACTCCCTATCTGCAAGCTGCCGACACCAAGTTGCGTGCCATCGTTGCAAGCGAAACTCCGGCAGAAGAAGCAGACAGCACAGCCGCCGAAGCTCCTGCCGTAGCACAGGCTACCAGCACAGCCGACAGCCTTGCCGCTGCTTTAAAGGGTGAAAACAAGACACAAACCGCTGACCTTGCACAAATAAAGAAAGAACATCCGCTGTTCGCCATCCTGCAGGTCAACCCCAGCGGACAAGGTCCTGTTGTAGCCTATGCCAACTACAAGGATACAGCTGAAATCAACAGATACCTTTCCATGCCGGAAGTTCAGGCCGAAATGCCGAAAGACTTGCGTCTGAAGTGGGGTGTATCTCCATACGAGTATGACCCGAAAGCCCAGACTTTCGAGCTCTATGCTATCCGTTCTACAGAACGTAACGGTAAAGCGCCTTTGGAAGGTGATGTAGTAGTTAGCGCCAAGGACGAATACGACCATTATGGCAAGCCCGCTGTAAGCATGTCCATGAATACCGACGGTGCACGCCGTTGGGCTCAGCTCACCAAGCAGAACATCGGTAAGAGCATCGCTATCGTGCTGGACGGCTATGTTTACTCCGCACCAAATGTAAACAATGAAATCACCGGTGGTAACTCACAGATTACCGGCCACTTCACTCCCGAACAGGCAAAAGACTTGGCAAACGTATTGCGTTCAGGTAAGATGCCGGCTCCCGCACACATTGTGCAAGAAGACATCGTAGGTCCTTCACTGGGACAAGCTTCTATCAACGCCGGTATCATGTCATTCATCGTTGCATTGATTCTGCTGATGATTTACATGTGCTCCATGTACGGATTCATTCCGGGTATGGTGGCCAACGGTGCTCTGGTGCTGAACTTGTTCTTCACGCTGGGTATCCTCTCTTCTTTCCAGGCTGCACTGACCATGTCCGGTATTGCCGGTATGGTATTGGCACTGGGTATGGCCGTGGATGCCAACGTATTGATTTACGAACGTACCAAAGAAGAGCTGCGTGCAGGCAAGGGTGTGAAGAAGGCATTGGCTGACGGTTATGCCAACGCATTCTCCGCTATCTTCGACTCCAACTTGACATCTATCATCACCGGTATTATCCTGTTCAACTTCGGTACAGGTCCTATCCGTGGTTTTGCCACTACATTGATTATCGGTATCTTGATTTCATTCTTTACTGCCGTATTCATGACACGTCTGTTCTATGATTATTTCATGAGCAAAGACAAATTGCTGAACTTGACATTCTCTTCCAAGATTTCAAAGAACCTGATGGCGAATGTACATTTCGACTTCATGGGCAGAAACAAGCTGTGGTTGACCATCACCGGAGCCGCTGTAATTGTATGTATCGCTTTCCTCGCTACCCGCGGATTGAGCCAGAGCATCGACTTCACCGGTGGACGTAACTTCAAGGTGCAGTTTGAGAACAAGGTAGAGCCGGAACAGATTCGTGAGCTTATCTCCAGCAAGTTCGGTGACGCCAATGTCAGCGTTATCGCTATCGGTACAGACGGTAAGACTGTACGTATCAGCACGAACTACCGCATTGAAGAAGAAGGTAACAACATCGACTCTGAAATCGAAGCATATCTGTATGAGACTCTGAAACCTGTATTGACCCAGAACATTACGCTGGAAACCTTCATCGACCGCGAAAACCATACGGGCGGAAGTATCATCAGTTCCCAGAAGGTAGGTCCGAGTATCGCAGACGACATCAAGGTTTCAGCCATCTGGTCCGTTGTACTTGCATTGATTGCCATCGGTATTTATATTCTGATTCGTTTCCGCAATATTGCATACAGTATCGGTTCAGTAGCCGCATTGGCCTGTGATACCATCATCATCCTGGGTGCCTACTCCATCTGTTGGGGCTGGATGCCGTTCTCTCTGGAAATCGACCAGACCTTTATCGGTGCCATCCTGACAGCTATCGGTTACTCTATCAATGACAAGGTGGTAATCTTCGACCGTGTACGCGAATTCTTCGGCCTCTATCCGAAGCGTGACAGATTCCAATTGTTCAATGACTCATTGAACACAACTCTGGCACGTACCATCAATACTTCACTGAGTACCTTGATTGTGTTGCTGTGTATCTTCATCCTCGGTGGTGATTCCATCCGCAGCTTCGCATTCGCCATGATTCTGGGTGTTGTATTCGGTACAATGTCTTCTCTGTTCGTTGCATCTCCTATCGCATATCTGCTGATGAAGAACAAGAAAGGTACCGAGCCAGTTGTAGAAGTAGCCAAATAAGAATTTAGACAAAAAACTATAAACTAAAAAAGGAGGAAATCCGAAATGGATTTCCTCCTTTTTTGTAGTCTCGCCGGAGAACAGAACGGAAAGGAGAATGATGATTCTTACCACATGCTATGAAAGTCATATGCGTTTTCCTACGGACATGAAGCTCCTTTGGGAGAGCATCGAATAGGCTCTACCGGCACATCTGCATGCATTGCAGGAAGCTCGGCATAAGGCTTCCCCGTAACAAATATACGGATGTTGCGGCATTTTATCTGTCCTATTACAAGAAAAGAAAGAGGAAGCGGACTGTAAAACTATCCGCTGCCACGGTTTTATACTTTCAATTCGAAAGAAGAGCGGGAACAGATTCTCTACAGGAACTTTGTGGAGGTTGGGCTGGAGGCGAAAGCGATGATTGGGGATGTACTTAATAAGAAGGGGGCATCTAAGGTTTTCTGTCATTAAAAATCACTCCAACTGTCCAATCGCCCTAAGGTATTCTATTTCTCGTATTTTGTAATTTGTACGGGCTTCAATATTGTTGCTGTAAGCCTCCTGCCATTGTGTCTGCGCTTCCATAACATCAAGGATCGTGGCCATTCCCATTTCATAATTGTTTTGGGTCTGAGAAAGATTATGTTCTGATTCTTCAAGGCCATGCTCTGCTGTACGAATAAGTAGCAATGCACTTTCATAAGCGGATTTGGATTGCTGTGCTTCTATATCCATCAATGAACGATTTTTGTTGAGTTCCACTGTGCTGATTTCGTGTGCCAGTCGTGCGCTCCTTATTTTTTTACGTCCTTCCCCGAAATTGAATATAGGAATGCTTATACTGGCCATTACCATCGGTATTTTCATATCGAGAGATGAACCGGCTAATTTCATGCCCCCCATATATTGATAACCAGCACTAATCCCCACTGTAGGGAAAAAATCGGCACGGGTATTTTTTATCTCCAAATCCTTCAATTCCACTTGCATTTCCTGTATACGGTATTCCGGGCGATTGACAATATCGTGTGATAATTGATTGTTGTAGTTTTGAGTTAAAATAAGTGTGTCGGTGGCAATTATTTGAGCATCCAACTCCAGTCCGATCAGATGGCACAGGGACATACGAGTCAGTTCCCGTCCGCTTTCCGCCCGTTGGAGTTCGTATGTCACATTGCTTCGTCGGGTGCGTACTTTATGCAAATCCTGAGCAGTAGCCATTTTGAGTTCAAAAAAACTGCTGACCTGCTGATGCAACGAATCCAACAATTGAGTATATTGTGTAAGCAGTTTTACCTTTTCCGCTACCGAAACATACATCCAATACGTCTGCTCCACCTCTACCAGGGTATTGATTCGGGTAAGCCTTTTGTTTTCTTCCGAGATTGCTACGCCGGTTTTTGCCATTTTGTTTGCGTTGACAATTTTCCCTCCTGCATATACAGGCTGTTGCAGGGTAATACCTGCCATATACATACCTTTCATACTCATTTCCATACCCACCATACCCATATCGATGTTTTCGAAAATATAGGCATAGGTTGCCGATCCTGATATTTTCGGGAAATAGGCTGTTTTTGCTGCTTGTCGATCTGATACCGCCTTGCCTACCTTGCGGGATGATATTTTTATATCGTCGCTGTTCTCAAGTGCCATTCTCCGGCAATCTTCGATTGATAAACGGGTTTGGGCTTGTACAGCATTGATGCCCAACCATAAAAAGATGGCAGGAATCATAAGTATCGTTTTTCTTAACATGACATTTTCTTATTGGTTCTTATTTATCTGTGGGGAAGATAGTAACAATAACGCGGGCGAAGGTGGTCAACGCCGGAATCCCCGTATCGGTCACTTCAAGGATGAGGTGCAGGGTTTCGGGTTTGTCGACTTTGGGAGCAACAAAGGTAGATTTGCCTGAGTCAACGGCGACAATGTCGATATAGCCATTGTATGTTCCTGCTTCTTTATATTGCCACCAGTAAGCGTTATATTTGGGATAACGTTGCGGAGCTATTTCGACAAAACTTTCTTTATTAAAGCCGAGCTGCTCATAAAGGGCAGAGTATTTCGCCCAGATTCCGTCAATATCGAGGGAATCTGGTTCTGTGATATCGGCATTTAGGGTTACGGTTTCACCGGATTTCACTGTTTTTTCCAGCCCGCCGGGTATGGCGATTACCGGTTTGTGGTTAGCATCTTCATATTTGCCAGCTACACACCACCGGAGTCTGGATTCAAAATCACGGTTGGCTACTTCTACCCACCGCAGGTAACTACCACGGTCTACATCACGATATACGTTTTTTAGTCCTTCTATTTTATAGAACTGTCCGCCCCAACCACCGTAAGTAGGGTCTTCATAACCACGTAATCCGCTACCAAGCGTATAAAGGAACGCAGGTGAATCGCCTTCGCTGATGTAATCCTGTGGATAAAGGGCTGCCAATGGACCGTGACCGTTGTGCAGATAGTTTTTGGCAAAACCGTCGGTATAACGTTGGCTACCGTAATCCCAAGTTCCACTAAAGTAGTAAGACACCAGCAGAGTGACGTCGGGGTGGTAAGTTTCAATGTAGTTTCCAGCGCCATCCTGATACCAGATGTTATACATAACTGCTTTCTTCACAGCACGCTCATACTCGGAAGGGTATTGGGTTTTTAACTTTTGGAAAGCTTTGGCTGCGGTGTTACCACCTCCCCAAGCCTGTATATAGACTTTGCGAGGATCGTTTTCCAAAAGAGTTTCAACAATCTTATCGGAACCGGGTGTATCAGCCCAATGCGTGGGGTCTATCATGGATTCAGTTCCGGGTACACGACGGATGACATCTGTATCGACCACAATATGTGTTGAATCTTGGTCACCAAGGAAGAGTTTGCTTCTTAGTTCGTTGGCAGTAGGATAAGCAGGATCGTGTACGATGAGGTTGGGATATACCTGTTCGTAAGCATCAAGTTGCTTTTCTATCCATCCGGCATTACTCCATCCACCCCGTTGAAAAATGGAATTGGTTTGGATAATAGCTACAACTTCCATATCGTTAGCATGGAGCAGGAAGCGGATCATAGAACATTGGTCATCTATCTCTCCGTCAGTCATTGCAATGACACGAGGCTTTTCTGACATTTGAGCATTGGTGTTCACTCCCAAAAGCATAAGTGCCAGAGTTACAAGGATGATTGTTTTCTTTTTCATTCGTAAATATTTATTAGCGAAGTTTTTTTAATTTTGAAAAATAATGAATAAAAAATAGGCAGCAGAATCAGCGTAATTATGGTGCCTGCTGTCAAACCGGCAACTACCACAACTGCCAGACTGGAATACATAGGGTCGAACAGAAGCGGGAGCATGCCAAGTATGGTCGTGGCCGAAGCCATTATTACCGGACGGGTACGATTTACTGTCGAATTAATGACCGCATCATAGGGAACCATTCCTTCTTTTGTAAGGCGCGTAATCTCGTCTACCAATACGATAGAGTTCTTAATCAGCATTCCCATCAATCCCATCGCTCCGATTATACCCATAAATGTGAATGGTGTACCTGTTACAAGCAAAAGGGGGGTGATTCCTATGAATGCGAAAGGCAGACACAGAATAACCAGCAGAACCTTGCGCATATCATTGAACAACCATACAAGAATCAGCACAATCAACACAAGGGCTATCGGCACGAATCCGAAAATATTTTCAAATGCGCTGTTCTGTAATTTCTGTTCTCCTAACCATTTGAGTGAATACCCGGCAGGGAGTTCTATTTGTTCAAACCGATCCTGGATTTCCGACAGTATCTCGCCGGGAGCTTCGCCGGCAAGAGGGTCACACTGTACTTTTATCGCCCGTTTACCGTCGTAACGCGCCACGCTTGTTTCTTCCCACTTAACGCGTTCGTTATTCGTTATCTGACTTAAAGGGATTGTGCGGAACATATTGTCAGTTATATCGTCGGGTGTCGCCGTACCCTGCAATACTCTACCTATATTTACTTCTTCAAGGCTGGTATTTGGAATCATCCCCCATACCGGTATGTCATTCTGGTCTGTAATGCGACTGTCATCCGAATTTTGGACTTTCAGATTAATAATAACCGATTTGTCATTTTCGTAAATAAGACCTACGGGCAAGCCTTCTGCTGAAGCCAATAAAGCGTTCGCAATATCGCTGCGGTTCATTCCGCTACGTTTGGCAGATTGCTCGGAATAATCCCTATATATGGATTTTCCCTGAGGTTGCCAGTTGTCGGTAACCGAATAAGCATCCACTATTGCACAATCGCGCATAATTTCTTTGCCTTGCCCGGCCAGCTCTCTTAATATCTGCGGATCGGGACCGGAGAATATGGCCTCAACCGTGTGGCTCGTACTGACTGCGAAGTTGTATTTCCGTACCCGAACATACGCATCGGGATATTCTTCCCGCAGTCGTGTCTGAATTTCCGGAAGAAGTCTGTATGCATCGCGGTAATCCTCGAAGTCGATAATCAATTCTCCGTAATTGTCGCCCACCGCATTGATGGAACGCACAAGGCAATATCGGGTGGGGGTTTGTGCCTGACTTGCCGTTATCTTGTTTATCTCGTCATAGTCCGAGAGTTTTTCCGATATTTCCAGCAAATCATGTTTTACCCTGTCAGGGTGCGTTTGCGGTGGCAGGGTATATTCTACATATAACTGGTTATAATCGAAGTCGGGGAAGAATATCGACTTAACCGAAAAGAATCCAACGAAAGCCAGAACCAAACATCCGAAACTTACCAAAAAAGTTGATATTTTATGGTTCATAAAAAAATGAAGCGCCTTTCGGATAACCTTATGAAGGGGTGTGTTGAGTTGATCTTTTATCTTCTCTGGGTTTTTACCGCCGTTTGCACGTGCCGATAAGAATAGTTTTGCAAAGACAGGTATCTGTGTCATGGCAAGCACCCAACTTACCAACAATGATATGGCCAGCACAAAAAACAGATCACGTGCATATTCTCCAGCGGTATCGTTGGATAATCCGACAGGAAGGAAAGTCATTATGGCGATTAAAGTTGCACCCATTAAAGGCCACGCTGTGTTTTCCGCTGTCCGGAACAATGCTTTCTTTGGCGGCAGACCATTTCCCCTGTCTACAAGTATACCGTCGAGAACCACAACCGCGTTATCAACCAGCATACCCATTGCCACAATGAATGCCCCCAATGATATGCGTTGTAATGTTCCTCCTGTCATCAGTAATACGGGAAAAGTCATCAATACGGTCAAAATCAGTCCTGCACCGATAATTAGCCCACCTCTGATGCCCATTGTAAGAATCAGTACAAGCACTACGATGACTACCGATATTACGAGGTTCCAGTTGAAAGAGCCTATTGCGTTCGATACCCTATCCGGTTGGAAATATATCTTTTCATACTCAAATCCGGCAGGCAACCGCTCTTGGAGCTCCGTCATTCGCGCCTCGACCAGCTTACCTACATCCGTAACCACAACGCCCGGCTCCATCGAAACGCAAAGAGCGATTGCCGGATGGCCGTTCACCCAAAAGCCCCTGGTCTGCGGATCGGCATACTCCTTTGCGACTTCGGCAATATCGCCTAACTTTACCTGCCCGCCGGAAGGCGTTTGCATAATAAGGTCTTTCACATCTTCAGCGCTCCTTAGTTTGCCACCGACCTCATTACGCAGCAATTGACCATCCGAATAGTAATGCCCGGCATTGACTGGCTGATTGCGGGCATCGATAGTAGTCATAATTTGCACAGGGTAGATGCTGTTGCGTGCAATCATTTCTTTGGGGAGCTTTATATTTACATTTTCATTCCTTGTGCCAAAGAATGAAATCCGCCTTACTCCTTTCAATTCAAGGAGTTCACGTTTAATAAGCCCGGCATATTCTTCCATTTCCGCAAGCGTATAGCCTTCGGCGGAAAGGGCATAGAACATTCCGTAGATATCACTTACATCGTCTACCACCACTGGAGGATAAGCCCCTGACGGCAACCGTTGCGCGGCTGACTCCACCTTTCTACGAAGAATATCCCAACGTTGTTCGAGACCCTCGACCGGAACAGCCATGTCGATATTGATAGTGATAGTTGACATATTTTCCGAAGAGACCGATTCCATATCGGAAATATTACTGAGTGTCCGTAGTTCATCTTCGAGTACCGATGTAACTTCGAGTTCGACTTCGTTTGCAGAAGCCCCCGGATAGTAAGTTACCACCATTGCTTGCTTGACAGACAATTCAGGGTCTTCCAGTTTCGGCATAATAATGTAGGCGTATATACCGCTGAATACGATCATTACCACGCACGTCCAGAAGAACGTGGCGTTTCTGAAGAAAAAATCAGTCAGTTTCATTATAGTATCCCTCCTACATTTGTTTTGGCGGGTTGTGCGATTACCCGTACTACATCACCTTCATCGAGGGCGCTCAACCCCGATTCGACAATATTGTCTGTTTCGTTCAGACCAGACAGGATGATGATTCGCCCTTTGCTGTCGAGACCGGATATCTCCACGGGTTTTAACTTCACTTCGGAACGGTCATTCACGACCCATACATAACTTTTACCGTTCTGCATAAATACAGATCTGGGCCAAAGGGTATAACCACCTGAATGTTCTCCATTGCGAATTTCCACCGTTACCTCTACATTCATTCCTATCGAAAGAGCGTTCTTCGCATCTGTTTCGGGAAACAGGCGCATCCTGTATAACTGATTGCTGTTAGATTTGGGATTTATCGAGGCTAATTTCAAAGAGAAGTTATTATCTGCCAATAACCGGGAATGACATGAATAACTTATAAAGTTATCTTTTTGCAGGTAAACAGATGCAGGGAGTTCGCTCTCTATTTCTATGTTATTTACATCGACCAATGTAACAACGGCTGTTCCCGTATTGACCATTTCTGCTTTTTCAAAATGAACAGCCTGGATATAGCCCGATATAGGAGAATGAAGTTGGGTGTAGTTGACGGTGTTCCGGTTCGATTCCAGTTGTGCTTTCAACTGCTCCAATCCGGCTACGGCTTTTTCATAATCATTGTCGGTTATATTATTTCGACGGTGTAGTTCTTCCAGTCTTGTCATTTCCGTACTCAACTGTCGGTACTGGCTTTCGGTAGCTGCCAGTTGCAGTTGATAATCCGTATCGTCCAACCTGGCAATGAGCTGTCCTTCACGGATATAGTCACCCTCATCAACGCACAATTGCTTGATTTGTCCGGCTGTTTTAAAACCGAGTTCAATCTGCTGCGCTGCTTTGACCACTCCGGGGAACGACCGGAATGTATTTCCTGCGATAGGCTCGGCATGTACGATATGCACGTTTTTTACAATCGGTTTTTCTTTGACGCCATGGTTCCCACAAGAACAGAGTAGCGCAAAACAAAGGAGAGACAAGCTGAATAGTTTCATTGTTATTACTGTTATTATTATTTTTGTGTAAAGGTGAAGAATTCTCACATGCCATTTAGGCATTATAGTCGTCATTATTGACCAAAAAGTCGGAATCGAGTCATACAAAAGAAAAAATGATTATTTTTGTTGACCAAATTAGACGTTCATGAAAGACAAAGCACAGAATATTGGTTTACGAATGGTGCAGGAGTTCGCCTCTACAGAAGCGTTATCAGACAAGTTCCTTATTTTTGATAACTATACGTCTCCGATGGAACATCTGGGAACTTTTGCCATTACCGGACACCCTGTCAAATTAGATAGCCTCTTAATTGTAATATGCTCGGAGGGGTATGCCCGGTTAATAGTCGGTTTTGAAGAGATTACAGTGCTGGAAAACCACTTTTTGATAGTGATGGAAGGCAAACCTTTCGAGGTGTTGGAATTAAGCAAGAACTTCAAGGCAGAATTGATGTGCTTAAAAGAAAGCCTCTTCGAGTTGCAGGGAAGTCATATACTAAGATTCCTCCACTTAATCAGAGAAAATCCCTGTCAACCGGTATTGGCTTCCAAAAAGCAGGAGTTTGAAGTCCTATTGAAATGTTTGAAACAAACGATGACAGATACCGGAAATATATTTCGTCAACAGATCATTCAATACTATTTATATATCTTGGCTTGTAATATCTTTAATTTGCTTTTAACCAACTACGCTCCGGCAGTTTTATCCCGAAGCGAATCCATTTTTCAGGAGTTCATAAAGAATGTAGAAAAATACTTTCGCAAGGAAAGGAGTGTCGGTTTTTATGCAGACAAGCTGAATCTGACCCCGAAATATCTTTCTACTGTGATTCAACAACAAACGGGAAAACATGCAACGGATTGGATTGACAAATATACTATTTTAGAAGCCAAGACCTTGCTTAAATCGTCCACTCTCTCCATCCAACAAATAGCCTATGACTTGAATTTCTCGACTCAATCCCATTTTGGTCGATATTTCAGAAATCATACAGGAATGTCGCCAAAGCTATACAGAAATTCGTAAGTAGACGCTGCTTCCTTTCTATTTTCCCAGCTTGCGCACTTGGTCATTGAAGGTTTCACGGTCAATAGCCTTCTGACGGATGTACACCCGTTTGTTATAGACCGTCTGGGTTGACCAGTGGAAGAAATCTGCAATTTTGCTGGAATCCGTAACGCCGAGATGCATTAGTGCGAATATGCGCAATTCCGTGTTTAGCCGCCCCTCTTCCTTGGGGATGATACGGTATTCGGGTTGAAGTAAAGAGTTGAAGTCGCTCACGAAAGAAGGATAGACATGTAAGAAAATAGCATCGAAAGTCCGATAAAACTCCTTTAATTCAGATTCTATCATGATGGGAGAATCCGTAAATTTCAGTAGGTCTTTATACTGCTGGGTTTTCACCTTGTTGTTGATGTTTTTTCGGTATTGGTCAAGCTTACTGATGTAGTCAGAACAGAGGGTGAGCACAAATCCTATATATTCTTCTTTGATGATATTCTGGTCATAGAGTTTTTCATTGGCTTCTTTCAGCAGGTTGTTGGTTTCTGTAATCTGCTGGTGAAGTACGGTAATTTCATGCAGGCTGTTCTTCAACCGTTCATTGGCCGACTCCAACTCTGTATTCGAAGCAGAAAGCAGTCCATTCAGATTCTTCAGTTCTATCCGTTGCCGGCTACGGTGTTTCAAAATTCTGTACGTATATATCAGAGTAAGGGTGAGCAGGCAAGAAACGAATCCGATAACCCATAGCGACCAGCTTAACTGTCTGTTTTTAGCTTTCTTAATTTGCAGACTTGTCTTCTGTATGGCATCAAATGTAGAGAGACAAGAAACCATACGGACCCGATTGTTCATGATATGGGCCATTTCCAGACATAGGGAGATATATTTGTAAGCGCGCTCATTATCCCCTTTTTCATTGAGTAGCGTAGCCAAGTCATGCAATGTAACGTTATCGTTGTTGGCCAGTGTCATATCCATGATGGCGGCTTCTGCCAAACACTCCAGCCTCAGATCCGGTTGATTGTTGTCCCGATATAGTGTGGATAGTATATATAGCAATTTGCTGTTAGCGATGCTGATTGTCTTTGATGTTTCCAAATATACTTTTATTGCAACGATGGAACCGGAATAGTTCCCGGCTCGTAAGTCTTTTAATCCTTTATAAAGAATGTAATAGGGATTTTCATGAGGTAGTACATTCAAGGTAGAATCTATATAAAAGTGTTCTCTCTCGTAATAATAATCTCGCTTATCGCTACCACCGTCTGTATATTCGGCAAATCGGGAGTAGAGCAGAGACATCTGTCCCAAATATTCTATAAGCATACCTCCTGTTAGTTTGTCGTGGTCTATTTGTCGCATCTCTTCAACAGATTCATGCAGTTGTCCAATAATGGCATAAATATATGACCTCTGTATACGACATAGGTTCATCATGTTGTCATCACCCGTCTGTTGGGCAATGACAATATTGGCATTGACATATACGAGTGCCGAATCTATATTGAAATATTGATATTCCTGAAACAAACGTTTGTTGTGTTCATAGCGCGCCTGTAGCGTATTGGGCATAGGTTTACTAGCTATCCGGTTGATAGCCGATTGGCGCTGTTCGATGACTTGAGGGTAGTTCTCTATCAGTGAATCCAGTGTGTTCAACAGGTTTGCAGCCTTGTCGCTATAGAATGCTGCTTTACCTTGTAGGCTACATAGGAAAAGTAACAAAAAGGTTCTGGCAACTGTTTTCATACTTATATTCTTATTTTGCCCTAAAGATACTAAGATATTTGGAAACACTACAATTTTCATTATCCTATGACGTAAAAAGCAGAATTTTTCACTACACTTTTTCATCCGGATAAGGAAATTAGCCTCATCAAATCGTCTATAAAATCTACTTTTTTATCGTCCAATGCAAAGCATAAATCATTGATTATAAAATAAATATACTGAATTAGAATCTACCGTCACCAGCTACCCGCAGTTAGGTCATCTATATTAATATCGTAATTTAGCAGCAGAAACGGAAATTCATTAGAGGAAATTACAATGAATAAGGCAAGAGTTTCGGATTTAGAATCAGAAGTTAGGATTGAAACCTCTTTGCATGGTGAAAAGGGAAAATCACCCATCTTCCGTGCCTATGCAGAGTGTATCTCGTGTCTGCGCAAAGTGTCTTTTGTGCCTATGAAATCTTAGAATAAAGGATTTGTTCGCAAAAATAAAGCCTTTGTTTCTATAACTAAAGCCTTTATTCATAGAAATAAATCCTTTATTCTAAGATTGCGTCGCATCGAAACGGACTTTGCACCCCATATCGTTTATGTTTGCGTAGGGAGCAGGTTGCAAAGTGTCATCCGAAGCTTTGTGGGCACAGTTGCAGAAGTGTGGTAAGAATGAACATACGGTGTCGCAGAAGATAATGGGTATCATAATTCACATATCTATTACAAACTAATAAACCTAAATCCGAAACTTGAGATAAGGTAACTTTATACTAATTACTAATACTTAAAAAACAGAACAATGAATCGTAAATTTAGTTTTAACAAGTCTATGCTATTTGCAGGATTATTGTCTGCCATGACACTGGGAGCAACCTCTCAGGTCTATGCAGTTCAGAGTCCTGATGTGCAGAAGATGCAGCAACAGACGGTAAAGTTGACAGGCAATGTATCCGATGCAATGGGTGCCATTATCGGCGCCAGTGTGATAGAACAAGGTACAACCAACGGTGTGATTACCGATATTGAAGGTAATTTCACGCTAACGGTCAACCGGGGAGCCAAACTCGAAATCTCCTATGTAGGCTATAAGACCCGCGTTATAGAAGTAACAGATGTCACTCATCTCCAGATTACGTTGGAAGAAGACTATCGGGAACTGGAAGAAGTGGTAGTAGTGGGCTACGGTGTACAGAAGAAGAAACTCGTTACCGGCGCCACCGTACAAGTGAAGGGTGATGATGTGACAAAACTCAATACCACCAGTGCACTGGGTGCATTACAGAACCAGACGCCCGGCATCAACATTACAGCCAACAACGGTCTGCCCGGCGAAGGTTTCAAGGTGAATATTCGCGGTATCGGTACCGTGGGCGACTCTGCACCGCTGTATGTGATTGACGGTGTGGCCGGTAGCGACATCAATACGCTCAACCCGGCAGATATTGAGTCTATCGATGTGCTCAAAGATGCTGCTTCGGCTGCTATTTATGGTTCGCGTGCCGCTAATGGTGTTATCCTGGTTACGACCAAACAAGGTAAGACGGGCAAGATACAGCTCAGTTACGACATGTATTACGGTTGGCAGAACGTATATAAGATGCCCAACACGCTCAATGCGCAGCAATTCATGGCAATTACTGATGAAACCAACTTCAATAACGGTGTTCCGGCGCTGAACTGGCAGACACAATTGGGCGAATACACTTGGAATATGCTTCAGAACGGTTGGCAAGGTACTAACTGGCTCGACGAGATGCGCAACGAGAATGCAGCGATGCAGAACCATGCCATCAATCTGACAGGTGGTAACGAGATGAGCAAGTTCTCAGCCGGTTTCAGTTTTACCTCGCAAGACGGTATTATAGGCAAGGGTACTGTGCCCAACTATACGCGTTATACCGCCCGTATTAACTCCGATCATGTGCTCCTCAAGGGAAGCGATCGGGACATCATCAAGATTGGCGAGAATTTACTGTTCTACTACTCAAACCAGAGCACGATAGCACAGACATCTACTCTCTATAACGATGTCTATAATTCCATAAAGACTACTCCGCTATTGCCTATGCACAATGCCGAAGGAGAACTGTTCGACTACCACGACATGCAGCAAACGGGCTGGGTGTATGACGATAAACAGGGCAATCCTATTCTGATGATGCAGAAGGCGCATGGGCTGAACAAGAACCGCACATACGGCCTCAACGCGACTGCCTATCTGGAGGTAGAACCCATTAAGAATCTTAAGTGGCGCAGTTCGTTCAGTTACCGTATGACCAACAGCTCCTACCGTTCACTTACCGCTCCCTATCAGGCTGCTACAAACGAGGGAAGTGCCTCATATATTGTGGCCCAGAGCTCAGCATTGGGACATAACATTTCGCAGGAGAATACAATCTCTTACATCCTTCCCAATTGGAACGGTCACCTCTTTGATGTACTGGTAGGCCAGTCGTTTGAGAAGACCATACCGGGCGAAAACCTTTCTATAATCAACAGCGTGACGGAAGGGCAACAATTGCCCACGATGAAACCCGATATGGATCATGCGTGGATATCCAACACCATCGGAAACGCCGCCACCGACATCGAGGGCTATCCGTTTGACGAATGGGCGCTGGCCTCGTTCTTCGGTCGTATCAACTACAATTACAAAGACAAGTACATGGCTACGCTGATTATTCGTGCCGATGGCTCTAGTAACTTTGCCCGTGGAAATCGCTGGGGCATCTTCCCCTCTGTATCGGCCGGATGGCTTATCAGCGAGGAAAAGTTTATGGAAAGCACCCGTGGCTGGCTCGACTTCCTGAAACTGCGTGCCAGTTGGGGACAGAATGGTAATCAGTCGATACCTAACTTTCAGTATGTGTCGCCCATTGCTTTCGACCTCTCGCATGGCTACCAGTTTGGACAGACACACATCGCAACGGGGAAGCTTCCTACCACCGGTGCCTATGCCACCACATTGGCCAATGAAAATGTGACGTGGGAGAAGTCCGAACAAATCAACTTGGGTATTGATGCCGTATTCTTGGGCAACCGCTTGCGGGTAAGCGCCGACTGGTACAACAAGAAGACCAAGGACTGGCTCGTACAGGCTCCGGTACTCTCCACAGCAGGTACCCAGGCCCCCTACATCAATGGTGGCGACGTGAGCAACAAGGGTGTGGAACTCTCACTCGCCTGGAACGACCGTGTGGGTAAGGACTTCACATACGGATTGAGCCTAAATGCCTCGTATAACAAGAATGAAGTCACCCGTATTGCCAACTCAGAGGGCATCATCCACGGCAATGAAGGAGCTATTGCTTCCGTCAACGCCGCCGAGTTCTACCGGGCACAGGTTGGTTATCCCATCGGTTACTTCTGGGGCTATCAGACAGCCGGTGTTTTCCAAAACCAAAAGCAGATTGATGATTGGAAGGCAGCAGGCAACGGTGTGGCACAGGCCAACCCTCAACCCGGCGACCTGATTTATGTGGATCGCCACCACGATGGAGTTATCGACGAAAAAGACAAGACCATGATTGGCAATCCACACCCCGACTGGCGTCTGGGCTTCTCGGTCAATCTCGGATGGAAGGGCTTCGACTTCTCGGTCACCACTTCCGGAGCCTTTGGGCAACAACTCTACTATGGCACGCGCCAGCACACCATCGAGGCATTTGACCGCTGGCATGGCGAAGGTACATCCAACCGCTACCCGCGTCTGGGCAACAGTGCCATGATTGCAGAACATGTGACTGATATTGACATAGAGAACGGCGACTATCTCCGCATTCAGAACATGACATTGGGATATGACTTCAAGCGCCTCTGGAAGAATTGCCCACTGTCGCAACTGCGCCTCTATGTAAGTGTACAGAATCTCTACACCTTCACCGGCTATAAAGGAATGGATCCGGAGGTAGGTTTCGGCGGTACCGACCGTTATGGCGAAAACGCCACTTCGTGGGTGAGCGGCATAGATATGGGATCTTATCCGATCGCCCGTACCTGGCTGATTGGCGCCAATCTGAAGTTCTAAGACACTGTTAACTCTAAATTAAAATAAAACAATGAAAACAAAAAAAGTAACGAAATATATGGGGATAGTCGCGCTGGCCGCGATGACGCTCTGCTCGTGCGAGGATCTGCTCGATACCAAGAACTATACACAGTCCAACACGCAAAATTTCCCCACATCGATGGATGATGTGGAAATGCTTGTGACATCTATGTACGCCAACCTGAATCATCAGGCGGCAAAGCCCGAATCCTCCTATTTGCTCACCAACCTCTATGCCAGCGACGATATGTTTGCCGGAAGTCAAGATGCGGAACTCGACCATCTGATGTATAAGAGTGATTCACAGTTTGACTTCTGCTGGGATATTCACTATAAGGGCATCTATGCCGCCAATACCTGCCTGGAGGGTCTTGACCTGATGGAGGCTGCCGACAACGTGCCCGATGCCGGACTCTTCAGCCAACGTAAGGGCGAAGCCTGTTTCATGCGTGCCTTCCAGTACTACGAACTGGCCGAACTGTTTGGCGGCGTACCCCTGATACTCAGCACTACGCAAGAGACTAACACGCCCCGTGCTACTGCCGACGAGGTGTGGGCGCAGATAGCTACCGATTTGCAGCAAGCTATCAGCCTTATGAGCGATAAGAAGTATCACGAAATAGAGTCCGGACACGCCACCAAATGGGCAGCCCAGGCGCTGATGGCCCGCTGCTTCCTCTTCTATACCGGCTACTACCAGAAAGAGGCTATGCCCACGGCCGACGGTGGCAGCATAACCAAGCAACAAGTGGTAACCTGGCTGGAAGACTGCATCGCTAACTCCGGACACCAGTTGGTGGGCGATTTCCGCAACCTATGGGCATACACCAACGAATATACGGTAGACGACTACGCATATACGGCCGGTGTAACAGGAGTAGATGGCCAGCCCCTCCGCTGGGCAGGCAACGGCAATGCCGAGGCTGTGTTTGCCGTGAAGTTCGGCAACTTTGCCGGTTATTCCTACGAAAATCAGGGCGGCTACTGCAATCTCTATCTGAGTTTCTTCGGCATCATGAGCAAAAGCGACAATGGGGCTGCTTTCCCCTTTGGCAACACCAACTCCTTTGGAACGGTTCCTACCAGTCTCTGGGACTCCTGGGAAGCAGCCGAGCCTGATGATATCCGTCGCAGAGCATCTGTTATCGTAGACGAAGATGAATTCGATATGGCCAATTATGAAAGTGGCGAGGTGCGCCAACAGTGGGAAGAGACCGGTCTGTGGAACAAGAAATTACAGCCCATTCTCTCCAAGCAAGCATACGACAAGATGGGTTCCTGGGGCAACTCGCTCTTTTGGATAGCCCATCCTGAATTTGCGGGTATGAACGATCCCTACATTCAGCCCCGTTGGGCAGCCATGTTCGAGGACCTTTACATCATCCGCTTTGCCGACGTGCTGCTTATGCACAGTGAATTAACCGGCAATGCCGACAACATGAACCGGGTGCGCGCCCGCGCTGGCCTGCCCGCCATCGGCTATTCGCTGGAGGCATTGCAGCAGGAGCGCCGCCACGAACTTGCCTTCGAGGGACAGCGCTTTCAGGACATTCGTCGCTGGCACATTGCAGAGACTGAACTCAACAAACAGAACAATACCACGCTAAAGAATCTGGGCGTAAGTACCGTGATGCGCGATGGCAAGTATGCCGCACGTTATCAAGCCACCGGCGGATTCTGGCCTATTCCGCCCGCGCAAATTCAGTTGTCCGACGGTGTACTCACGCAAAATCCCGGCTGGGACACTCCGGACGCGCGCTACACCACTTGGAATTTCGATTAAGTAATTTGTAGCTCTAAATTATTAAAAATATCATCATGAAAAACTTTTGCAAATACATCAGTATAATCGCTGTGATGGGAGCATTCGCATCTTGCGACCCTATCACCGACACATATACCATAGACGATAGCACCATCCCCGCTGATGAGCTCCAACTCAGTGTGGCTCCGAAGGTGGTCGATGGCAAAAATGGTAACATCATTGTTGTAGAAAACAATTCTCCGATACTCTCTGAATGGAGTGTAGGCGAGTCTGTCGCACGCAAGGCGTATGCCGAACTTTCGGTATCTTTCACCGGGCAGCATACCGTCAACTTCCGTGGATTGAATTCGGGTGGAAAGGCATTCACCGAGACCTCGTTTACCGTAAAGGTAGATACCATCTCGACGATTCCGGCCAATATAGCCACCCGGCTGTGCATCGGTCAGGAGGGGGCCCCCACCTACTTTGGCACAACTATCGACCTGGGAAAGATTGAGTTCTCCAACGAAGAAGATCTCCTCACCGTGAAGAACGGCAACCCCGTATTGACCGTGTGGAGCTGCGGCGGTGTCACTTCAGACAAGAATGTGGCTCAGATGCGACTGACGGGTGCGGGTGAGTTTCCCCTTTCGGCAACCTTTACCCTTGCCAACGGCGAGCAGGTGACAGAAGAACTGGGTACAGTCATTGTCAAGGACTTCAATCTACCGCAAATAGTGCTCGACCTGATAGGCGAGGATGGCGAGAAGACATGGACCTGGGCCGACCAAAGTTTCTTTGGCTTAGGCGGTTACGAGGCCGACCCCGGCCCCGCGTGGTTTGCCGCCAGTGTAGAGATTATGGACATGTTTACTCTGTATATGCCCACCATCAATCACCTGACGGGTGAGTCCACCGGCAGCATGACGCTCGATATAGACGGCAATTTCTCTGTCGCTCCCACAGGTCGCACCGGCACCTTCACGTACGACTTCGACGACATCGTGCCCAACTGGTCGGTAGGCAAGCTTAAGGTAACGGCCCCCATCCTTTATGGTACGGCCATAGCCCTGGTTGGCGAGGGTGCCGCGCCTACGTACCTGCCCACTGAGTTCTTCATTGTGAAGTGTGATGCCAATAATCTTGTATTGGCTGCGCCTGCCGAAGAAGGGCAAGCACTTTATCCATGGGCAGCTTGCACCTTCTGGTGCTTCAAACCAAAACCATGAAGCCAAGTCGGAAGTACCCGATAGTACATAATTTACAGTATATAAAATAGATGGGAGTTATCGCTCGCTCAAGCAGAAATGGATTCATTAATCTGAAATAAAGCATTTAGGTATTAGGAATTAGGCATAAACAGTAAGTGAGCCATTCTAAAGCCTGATGCGGAGCGATAACCCCTCCAAAACATTTTTGACAATAGAATGAAATACAATAAATTGATTGCTTTAGCATGTGGAGCGTTGATTCTGGCTGGTTGTGCCTCTGATAATAAATCGACATCCGTTTTCTTTCGACACAAAGCACAGGAAATACCGTTGTCAAATGAGTTTACCGAGAAGATAATCGATAACATATATCAACGCATGAGTATGGATGAACGTGCAGCTCAACTTCAGAGCATGTATCTATCGGAACTTTTCGACAAAAACAATCAGCTTGATACAGTCCGATGCTATGAACTTATTCCTAACGGAATAGGACATTTTGCTCAGTATGCCAGCAATTCGTTAGATGGACCCGAAGAGCTTCGCGATATGGTAAAACAAGTGCAGGAGTGGCTGGTGAAGAATACACCAACTGGAATACCGGCCTTATTTCATGAAGAAGTCATAACAGGTATTGCTGCAAAAGAAGCAACGGTTTACCCACAGCAAATTGGTTTGGCATGTTCGTTCAATACTGACCTGGCTGCAGAAAAAACTCGTCAAACTGCTATCAGCATGCGAAAAATCGGAGGCATGCTTTCGTTGTCACCTATGGTGGATGTGATTCGGAATCCATATTTCAACCGTTTGGAGGAATCGTATGGCGAAGATGCTTATCTAAGTGCTGCTATGGGTTCTGCTTTTGTTGAAGGTTTGCAGGACGGAGGGATGAAAAGTGGAGTCGCGGCATGTTCAAAACATTTTTTGGGCTATGGTGGCGGATGCAATACCGATAGGAGAAAAGAACTTTTTGAAGAAATACTCTTGCCTCACGAAACAATGATTCGAACTAAGGGTAGTAAAGTGATAATGACCGGTTATCACTACTTCCATGGTGTGAAAGCCGTTGCCAATAAATATCTTATGCAGGATATTTTGCGTAATTATCTCGGATTTGACGGCATAACAGTAAGTGACTATGGCTCGATTAACCAGATTGACACAGAAGAAGATGCGTTGCATCGTGGAGTGGCTGCCATAAATGCTGGGAACGATGTGGAATTTCAAAACCGTGACAATTATCAATACCTTCCCGAAGCAATAAAGCAAGGACTTGTTAGTGAGGCGACATTCGAGGGCGCTGTCAAACGAGTTCTGAGGCTAAAAGCTGCAGTGGGTCTGTTTGATAAAAATCCGGCATTCTGTGCAGAAGGCGATATAGAATTCGACACCGCCGAGGAGCGTCAAACCGCTTATGAACTTGCTACACAATCAGTAGTACTTCTTAAGAATGATAACATCCTCCCTATCGAACATCCTAGGAAGATAGCTCTTGTGGGACCTAATGCCAACACAATGTGGGCTATGCTTGGCGATTACACATATCAAGGCTTGCACTATTTTTGGCGAGGCATTAATACCGGAAACACAAATAATCAGATTATAACTTTGAAAGAAGGTCTGGAAAAAAAACTACCAGATGGATGCACTTTGAACTATTCCTGTGGTGTGGATTGGGTTGACAAAACTGAGACATCCATTTCAAAAGGCGGGGATGATCGTGCAATATGGCTCGATAAGAATCGCCATATAGCCCGCGATGAGAAAATAGATGCTAAAGAAGCGCTTTCGTTAGCTGCCAATAGCGACATAATCATTGCTGCAATGGGGGAGAATACTTTACTGTGTGGAGAAAATCGAGACCGCGGAAGTTTACGGTTACCAGGAAAACAAGAGGAATTTGTCAGACAATTAATAGTTACAGGTAAGCCTGTTGTATTGGTTATGTTCGGTGGGCGTGCACAGGTTATTGGCGACCTTGCGGATAAATGTGCAGCCGTGATTCAGGCGTGGTACCCCGGTGAAGAAGGGGGTAATGCTCTAGCCGATATTATTTACGGTAATGTTGCGCCATCAGGAAAGTTGAGTGTGAGTTATCCAAAAGTAGAACTTAACGAAAACATCTGCTATAATTATTCCAGTACTCCTGATGAGCGTATTCAATATCACTTCGGGTACGGACTGAATTACACTACTTTTGATTATTCAGACCTAGTAGTTGACAAATCAGTTTTCACGACTGATGAGTTATTCAATATTTCCTTCAATGTGACTAATACCGGGTCGCGCGAAGGTGACGAAATCGTACAGATATATATATCACCTACTTCAGCAAGTCAACCATTGAAACCCATTAAACTCGCCGGGTTTGGTCGAGTATCACTTAAGCCGGGCGAAACTAAAAAAATAGACTTTATCATGTCACCGCAACAATTGGGTTATTATAATGATGGAATATGGGCTATAGAAAAGGGTGATTTCATTATAAAAGTTGGTGCAGCATCCAACGATATTCGCCTTACTGATAGTATCTGTCTCATCGGTGATGCTCACACTATGCCATTGCGCACAGTTTACTTTTCGGAGATGAAAACTATTGATAATTAACAATCTTAAGAGTCGTTAACAAAGTCTAATGTGGAGTGGTGAATCCTCTACAATTTTAGAACTCTAAATAATAAATTTAAGTGAATATGATGAAATATAGCAAATTGATTGCTTTAGCATGTGGAGTATTGACTCTGACCAGTTATACTCCCCCTCCCTCTGCTAATGGAGAGATGGATGCGTTTATCGATGACCTGATGGCAAAGATGACGCTCACAGAAAAGGTAGGACAGTTGAATCTTCTGGCGGTGCCTTCGTTTGTATCGGGCAACGCATCTGACGATAACGACAGCCGCGAACAACTCATAGTCGATGGCAAACTTGGCGCCATGTATGGCAGCTATGTGGCAGAAGATCTGCTGGCAGCACAGAAACTGGCAGTAGAGAAGAGTCGCCTGGGCATTCCACTGATGTTCGGCTACGATGTTATTCATGGTTTGCAAACGGTGCAGCCTATACCGCTAGCTATGTCCACCTCATGGAATCCGGAACTGATAGAGCGGGGAGCCCGCGCTGCTTCCCTTGAGGCTACGGCTTCCGGCATCAACTGGGTCTATTCGCCGATGCTGGATATCTGCCGGGATGCCCGTTGGGGACGCATTGCTGAAACATTTGGAGAAGACCCTTTTCTGTGCGGTGAACTTGGCAAGGCAATGGTACGCGGTTATCAGGGTACTGACCTTGCCGACAATACCACGGTAATGGCCTGCGTGAAACACTATGCGCTCTATGGAGCGGTAGAGGGTGGCCGCGACTACAACATTGTGAACATGGGACGCCAGGAGGCTCTTAACGGATTCCTTCCACCTTATCGTGAATCTGCCTACGAGGGTGCCGGCAGTTTTATGGCTTCTTTCAACGATTTCGAGGGTATCCCTGCACACATCAACCGCTATCTGCTCAACGACCTGTTGCGCGAAGAATGGGGATTCAAGGGATTCATCACCTCCGATTATGAAGGCATCAACGAATGTGTGAACCACGGCATAGGCGATATTGAGGAGGTTACTGCACTGGCCATAGAGGCTTCGGTAGATATGGACCTCAACGGAAGTGCCTATATGGACAATCTAGAGAACCTCGTCAAGCAGGGACGTTTATCGGAAAAAGATATTGAGGTGGCTTGTCGCCGGGTGTTGGAAGCCAAATACAAGCTGGGACTCTTTGAAGACCCCTATCGCTACCTGAATCTACAGCGTTACCAGCGCGAGATTCACACCGATGAGGCGCGTCAGCTCAGCCGTGAGATAGCCAGAGAATGCCAGGTGTTGCTCAAGAATGAAGCCAATGTGCTGCCTCTCTCCAAATCGGCCAAGATTGCCCTGGTGGGTCCGTTTGCGGTGGCAGCCAAAGAGATGCAGGGCAGTTGGTCCTTCTCCAGGTTTGCCGATGGCTGTGTAACTTTTTTGGAAGGTATGCAAGAAGCTGTAACAGGTCATGGCGGTTCGGTTACATACGCCGAAGGCTGTTGGGTGCTTGAAGACAAGCAACTGGAACAAGATATGGTCAACCAATATCTGGGCGCCTACAAGCCGGGACAGGTCATCAAACCTGTACATACTCGTCCAAACGAGCAACTCGTGGCAGAGGCTGTGGCCCTGGCCCGCCGGAGCGATGTGGTGGTGGCTGCCTTGGGTGAGCTGAACAACATGAACGGCGAAGGCGTGTCACGTTCCGACATTACCCTGGGGCTCCCGCAGGTAGAACTTCTCAAAGCGCTGAAGGCTACCGGCAAGCCGGTAATTCTCATCTTGACCGCCGGCCGACCGCTGGCGCTCACCGAGACCGAACCGCTGGCCGATGCCATACTTTATACATGGTCGTTGGGCGACCAGGCAGGTCGTGCCATGGCCGATGTGGTCTTTGGCGATGTCAATCCGAGTGCCCGTCTGTCCACCTCTTTCCCGCGCAACGTGGGTCAGTGCCCTATCTACTACAACCACAAGAACACGGGACGTCCGCATCAGGATGGTGCAGCCTATTCTCGCTTCAACAGCAACTATCTCGACTGCATCCACGGGCCACTCTATGCTTTTGGGCACGGATTGAGCTACACGACCTTCGAATACAGCGACGTCACACTATCAAACAATGAGATGACTGCCGACGGTCAGGTGAAGGCATCGGTGACGGTGACCAACACCGGCAAACGGGATGGCAAGGAGGTGGTACAACTCTATGTAAGGGACATCTATGCCACCAGTTCACGCCCGGTGAAGGAGCTGAAAGGTTTCGAGAAAATCAGTCTCAAAGCCGGCGAGAGCAAGACCGTATCGTTTGAGATTGGCCGCAAGCAACTGGAGTACTACAACCATGCGTTGCAACTGACCGTTGAGCCAGGCGACTTCGAGATAATGATTGGACATGATAGTCAGCATGTAAACAAAGCAAAACTGACTGTAAATTGAAAATTAACACTGAAAAAATATAATCATGAAAAAAATACTTTTCTTACTCCTCTCGGTAGCGTTGCTGGTTGGCTGCACCACCGGCAAAACCCAAAAACCATCGTTTACCGGCACTTGGTATGCCTCGCAGTACGGTTGTCGCAGCGTAGTCCACTTCAACGAAGACAGCACCATCACCATCAGCAGCGAGGCCAACTCCGCTGCCAACATGACCGTGGGCTATGTAGTTTCCCCCCAGGCCGATGGCTATCATTTCGACCTTAAGATGGGTATGGAGAATCGCGGTATCGCCCTCTTCGATGGCGCAGACCATCTGCAGATTGGTATCGTGTTCGGTCCGGAACAGTATGCTCCCCGTCCGCAGAAGTATGAAGATGCCAATTCGACACATGGAAATCTGATGCTGGATCTTTATCGGGATCCCACCAAGGTAATCTCCGTGCTCGACACCAAGGTAGAGGCTCCGGCAGAGGCGGCTATTCCCTTCGAACGGAACAAGCGTCTGGGTAGAGGGCTCAACATGAATGGATATGTGGATGCCAACCCCGTAGATGGTAACGATGCCCCCATGACCGAAGCTGATTTCCAGGGCATTGCCGAAGCCGGATTCCAAAGCGTACGTATCCCGACGACTTGGGTGAAGCACTGCGCCAAAGAGGCTCCCTATACCATCGATGCGGACTTCTTCCAAAAGATGGACTGGACCATTGAGCAGTGTTTGAAAAACAACCTCGCTGTCTCCATCGACCAACACTACTACCCGGCCATCAATATGGGCGAAGACGACCCTGACCTCACATGGGAACAGAACCTCGACCGAATTAAGTCGCTCTGGACACAGATTGCCGAGCATTACAAGGATTACCCCAACGACATGCTCTTCTTCGACTTGCTAAACGAACCCAACATGCGCCTTGGAGCCGATGGTTTGAACAAGCTGCATGCCGAACTCATTGCCATCATCCGCCGGACCAACCCGGGCCGTACACTGATTATAGGCACTCCCAATCTGGGACAGACCTGGACACTGGGCGAACTAAAATTCCCGGAAAACGAATGGAATATCATCGTTCAGGGTCACTACTACCTGCCTCATACCTTCACCCATCAGAATCTGGAGTATGTGCCGAGTGCGATGGTAGGACATCAGGTAGAGTGGCACGGAACCGAAAATGAGAAGGCGCCCATTATTCGCGACCTCGACTTCTGCCAACGCTGGAGCGAACAGAGCAGTCGTCCGCTCAACATCGGCGAATACGGTGTCTGCCTCAAAGCCGACCAGCAATCGATGAACCGCTACTTCTCCTTCATGCAAGAGCAGTTCCAATTGCGCGGATTCAGCAGCCACATCTGGGCATACCGCGGGCTGTTCGGCCTCTATGATCTCCAAACAAAGAAATGGAATCAGGAAAGTATTCAGGCGCTGACCAATTTCTAATTATAAAAGATTATTTATTCCTATGAGATATTTATTTAGCCTACTTTTCTTGCTGGCTTACGGGAGCACTGTGGCGCAACAACCGCCCATGTTGCCACGTGATGCCGCCATAGAAGCCAAGATAGAGAAACTGTTGGAGCAGATGAGCCTCGATGAGAAAATCGGGCAGATGGTGGAACTGGAGATAGGCATGATTACCTATCGAGACCCGCGTTACGTCGTGGAGAAGCTTGCCCGGATGTCGGAGCAGGAACTTGCCGACACCTTACGCCGCTTTGGGCTCGACAAGCAGCACAATGCAGCCCAGTTGGCACTGACAACGCCCGAAGATAAGCAAAACAGGGAAAAGCTAATGAGGCTCTACTGGGTGTCCAACGATATCCAGTCGAAGCTTCCCTTCCGGTTGGATGAGGCGGCGCTCGATTCCGTAGTGGGCAAATATAAAGTCGGCTCCATTCTCAATGCGCCACAAACTACCGCCCAGACCCCTGCTATGTGGAATCAGGTGGTAAAGACCATTCAGAATGTGTCAATAAAACATCTCGGTATCCCCACCGTGTATGGTCTCGACCAGATGCATGGCACCACCTACTCCGCCGGTGGTACGCTTTTCCCGGGTGCCATCAACATGGCGGCCACTTTCAACCGCGACCTTGTATATAAGATGGGCGAAATAGTGGCCTACGAGACTCGTGCCTGTAATGTACCCTGGATTTACGGCCCGTGTATCGACCTCGGCAGAATGCAAGCCTGGAGTCGGCAGTATGAATCATTTGGCGAAGATGTATTCCTCTCCAGCGAGATGGGGGCAGCCGCTCTTCGCGGCATGCAAGGTGATAATCCTAACCATATCGATGCATACCACGTGGCAGGCTGCCTAAAGCATTACTTTGCCTACGGAGCACCATACAACGGACTGGATCGTTCACCGGCCAGATTGAGCTACGAGGAACTGCGCGAGAAGCAGTTTGCGCCCTTTCTGCGGGGAATCCGGGAAGGAGCCTTAAGCATCATGACCAACAGTTCCAACGTAAATGGAGTGAAGGGCACGGTCAACCGGGAATTTATCACCGACTGGCTCAAGGAAGGGCTTGGCTGGGACGGAATGGTGGTAACCGACTGGGGAGACATCGATGGAGCCGTTACCAGCGACCGCGTGGTCCCTACTGCCAAGGAGGCAATCCGGCTAGCCATCAATGCCGGTGTAGATATGATGATGGTTCCCTCGCAATTCACTTACAACGGCTTACTCAAAGAACTGGTAGAAGAGGGTGGCGTCAGCATGGAACGCATTGACGATGCCGTGCGACGCATCCTGCGCCTGAAACACCGGGTGGGACTTTTCGAACAGCCTAACACCTTTGCTAAAGATTATCCCAAATTCGGTAGTGAGGAGTTTGCAGCATACAGCCGGCAGGCCGCATTGGAATCCATCGTTTTATTGAAGAACGACTCTGTAGACAGCCAAAGTCGCTTATTGCCCATAAAGCAAGGCACCCGACTGCTGGTATGTGGACCTAATGCCAACAGCATGCGTACACTCAACGGCGGCTGGAGCTATACCTGGCAGGGCGACGGTGCCGACCGCGAGGAATTTACCGGGCATTTCAATACCATCTATGAAGCCCTGCGAAACAAGTTCGGAAGCAATCATGTGACATTGGTAGAGGGCGTGAGTTACGACTCGAAACGCTGGGCAATGGATCATGCCGATAATATCGGCGATGCCGTGGCTGCTGCTGCCGACAACGACTATGTGATAGTGTGCATCGGAGAGAATACCTACGCCGAGACCCGGGGCAACATTGCCGATATCAATCTCAGTACCAATCAGAAAAATCTGGTGAAGGCACTGGCTGCTACGGGCAAGCCCATCATCCTGGTGCTGAACGAGTCGCGCGGACGCGCCATCAGCGACATCGAACCTTTGGCAAAGGCCGTAGTACACACCATGCTGCCTGGCAATTATGGAGGAGATGCGCTGGCCGAACTCTTAGCGGGCAATGAAAACTTCTCCGGCCGTCTGCCATATACCTACAGCGCTCAGCCGAATGCAATGGTCAACTACGACTATAAGGCGAGCGAAGTGCGCGAGACCATCAGCGGTGTATACGACTATAATGCCAAGACCTACGAACAGTGGTGGTTTGGAGCCGGTATGAGCTATACCACCTATACCTACAGCAACCTCCGTGCCGATAAGAATAGTTTCACGAAAGACGATGTGCTCACTTTCACAGTCGATGTAAAAAACACAGGCGCCATGGCGGGCAAGGAAACAGTAATGCTCTATGCTTCCGATCTCTATGCTTCGCTCATGCCCGACAATCGCCGCCTGCGCGGGTTCGAGAAGATTGTACTCGCCCCGGATGAAAGCAAAACAGTAACTTTCCGCATCAAGGCAAGCGACCTCGCCTTTATGGGAACCGGCAAGAAGTGGACACTCGAGGCTGGCGAATTCAATATCGCCTGCGGAGACCAGTCGGTGAACATCCACTGCACGGAAGACTATACCTGGGAAGAAGAAAATATACCTGATAACTGATGAATATGAAGAAGAGTGTTTTCGTTTTATTTTCTCTTTGCCTGGCACTATCCTGCGACGCGTCTGTATGGCCGGCTGTATGGATTGGTTGCCACGCAGAAAAATCGGGCGCGGATCTGCGTGTCGCCTATTTCCGTAAAAGCGCGCAGTTAAACACGGTGCCCGACGCGCACCTGATACGCGTATCGGCAGACAATAGGTATAAACTCTTTGTCAATGGAGTACTTGTTTCTCTGGGACCGGCGCGCAGCGATCTCAGCAACTGGAATTACGAAACGGTGGATATCGCACCCTACCTTCGCCAAGGGAAAAACACCCTGGCAGCCGTAGTATGGAACTATGGAGAGAAGCGTCCGATGGCACAAATGGGAACCAACGAGATTGCCCTATTGGTATGTGCCGACGGAGCAGACCCGGTGTTCAACACCGATTGGAATTGGCAGGTGCTGACGGGCGAATCCTATTCATCGCTCGACGACTTTGTAGTGCCCGGCTACTATGCGGCCGACCGCGGTGAGCGGTTTGACGCCAACAACTACCCCTGGGGATGGCAAACAGAGCAAGAAGCCCCCGGATTCGATTGGAAGCAAGCCCGGAACCTGGATGCGGCAGCCGACAAGGGTACACGCGACCGTGGAGGCCGCCTCCTTGTGCCTCGCTCCATACCACAAATGGAGATGCGCGAGGTGTCGGCAGGCGATATCAACTTGCCACTGACCGTTGCTCCACATACAAGAACGTCGGTATTGATTGATCGCGACTCGCTCACCAATGCCTATCTCCACCTGACCACTTCAGGCGGCAAGGGGGCTAGTGTGGAAGTATGTTACGCCGAGGCACTGTTCAATCCCGATATGCCCGACATCTGGCATGCCACCAAACCACATCGCGATGAGACAACAGGCAAAGTTATGATGGGAGTGAAAGACCAGTTCCTGATGGATGGGGGTACGCATCGGCAGACGACTACACTTTGGTGGCGTACCTGGCGTTATCTGGAACTGACGGTGGAAACAGCCGACGAAGCATTAACTATCGAATGCCTGGGAGCCACCTTCACGGCCTATCCGCTAAAGAAGGAGAGTCACCTGCGCGCAGGTCGGGAACTGGAGCAAATGGAGAAGATAGGCTGGCGCACCGCCCGCCTCTGTGCCAACGAAACCTATATGGACTGCCCCTATTACGAACAGCTTCAATATTTTGGCGACGCCCGGATTCAGGCCATGCTCACCCTGTACAACACCCGCGACACACTCCTGCCCCGGCACGCCATCGAGCAGGGACGCATGTCGATGACCGCCGACGGGCTGACACAAAGCCGTTACCCTTCGGCCTCGCCACAGATGATATCCTCCTATTCGCTCAGTTGGATAGGTATGCTCTACGACTACTGGATGATGCGCGACGGACATCAGTGGCTCCGTCAATACCTGCCCGCCGCTCGTCACATCATAGGCTGCTACGAGGAATACTTGCGGACCGACAAGAGTCTGGCGCGTATGCCCCATTGGTTCTTTGCCGATTGGGCCATGGGTTTCGACTATGGAGAACCCAACTACGGTCAAGACGGCAGCTCGGCCTATCAAAATCTGGTGTTTGTTATGGCACTGCGCGAACAGGCCGCTATGGAAAAGGCTTTCGGCTTAGAAGTTTTGGGAAATTATTACCATGATTTAGCTCGTCAGATAACCGCCGCCATCAAAGTCAAATACTGGAACAGCGCGCGCGGATTGTTGGCCGATACTCCTGAACACGATGTTTATTCACAACACGTCAATGCCCTGGCCATACTGGCTGAGGTGCTTGAAGAACACGAAGCGCAAGAGGTGTGCCGCAAGATGCTTGATGATACTACACTCATCCAAGCCACTTTCTATTTCCGCTATTTCGTACAGCAAGCCATGGATAAGGTCGGCATGGCCAACCGCTTGCTCGATACCCTGCAGCCCTGGCGAGACCAGCTTGCCATCGGGCTCACCACCTGGGCAGAAAATCCCGAACCGTCGCGCTCCGACTGTCATGCCTGGAGTGCCCATCTCAATATCGAGTTCTATCGTATGTTGTTGGGCATTCACTCTGCCGCTCCGGGGTTTGCCAAAGTTCGTCTGACTCCTGCTCTTGGTCACCTGTCGGAGGCATCAGGCTCCATACCCCATCCGTTGGGTAGCATCTCTGTAGCATACCTAAAGACGGGCCAAACCTTGCATGCCCGGATTGTGCTTCCGGAAGGAGTCCACGCTACCCTTGAATGGAAAGGTCAATGCGTGGAAGTAGAACATTCGCAGGAGTTAGTTATAGCAGAATAAAAACTTATTTATGTTTTATCAAAATCTCAATACGTTCGAATGAAAAAAATACCAAGATAACTTCTGAGCGGATAGCTATAGGCTATTCGCTCATTTTTTACCGGACAGTAATGGATGATGAATTGGACCGAAAAAACCTCCGCTTTAAATGTAGCCATATCTTTATTTGTAGAACATCTTACTGCAAAAGTAGCCTTATTTTGCGGATTCTGCGGAAACTCCACACTATCTAAATCTGTTATTTTGTACCCCTGAGCAGAATCGAACTGCTATTTAACGTTTAGGAAACGCTTGTTCTATCCGTT
Source organism: Bacteroides sp. AF34-31BH (assembly GCF_003602795.1). NCBI lineage: Bacteria > Pseudomonadati > Bacteroidota > Bacteroidia > Bacteroidales > Bacteroidaceae > Bacteroides > Bacteroides sp. AF34-31BH. The sequence goes on along the minus strand of NZ_QTLV01000003.1, from coordinate 64,724 downwards.
GAACTACAAGGGCTTTTGCATAGATTCTGCATATTGCAGTAGATTGCGGATGCAAAGATAATGTATTCTGTCGATTTTCCGAAAAAAGTTTTGTTAATCCGATTAACTTTACGAAATTTGTCGGTCAGTGATAGAATACAGTAACCCCCAAAAATTAATCTATAGTAATTCGTAAGTTATGGCAAACGACATGATGGTCAAAGAACTGGAGCAAGTGGTAGTCCGCTTCTCCGGAGACTCCGGCGATGGTATGCAGCTCGCCGGCAACATCTTTTCAACAGTTTCGGCTACCGTGGGCAATGATATCAGTACATTCCCCGACTATCCGGCAGATATCCGCGCCCCGCAAGGCTCACTTACCGGTGTTTCCGGTTTTCAGGTACATATCGGTGCAGAGAAAGTCTATACCCCGGGTGACAAATGCGACGTATTGGTAGCGATGAACGCCGCCGCACTGAAAACCCAATATAAGTTTGCTAAATCCACTGCTTGCATCATCATCGATACAGATGCTTTCCAGAAGTCAGATTTGGAAAAGGCCGCTTTCAAGACCGATAATCCGATAGAGGAAATGGGTATTAAGCAGGATGTCATCGCCGCCCCCATCTCAAAGATGGTGAAAGACTGCCTTGCCGACACCGGAATGGACAACAAATCCATGCTGAAATGCCGCAATATGTTTGCAGTAGGCCTGGTATGCTGGCTGTTCAACCGCGACTTGAAGATAGCCGAAGATTTCATCCGCGAGAAATTCGCCAAAAAGCCCGAAATTGCCGAAGCAAACATCAAGGTCATCCATGCAGGATATGACTATGGACACAACACCCATGCTTCCGTAGCCCACACATATAAGATTGAAAGCAAAACCACCGTTCCCGGCAGATACATGGATATCACGGGGAACAAAGCGACTGCTTACGGTTTCATCGCCGCAGCTGAAAAGGCTGGCTTGAAGCTATTCCTCGGCTCCTATCCCATTACTCCGGCAACCGATGTACTGCACGAACTCTCCAAGCACAAGTCTCTGGGCGTGATGACCGTGCAGTGCGAAGACGAGATTTCCGGTTGCGCCACTTCTATCGGCGCCGCTTTTGCAGGTGCGCTGGCTGTGACCTCCACTTCCGGTCCCGGTGTCTGCCTGAAATCGGAAGCCATGAACCTGGCAGTCATTACAGAACTTCCGCTGGTTGTGCTCGACGTGCAACGTGGCGGTCCTTCTACCGGTCTGCCCACCAAGTCAGAGCAGACAGACTTGTTGCAGGCATTGTTCGGCCGCAACGGTGAAAGCCCAATGCCCGTCATTGCCGCCTCTTCACCCACAAGCTGTTTCGACGCAGCCTACATGGCAAGCAAAATTGCACTGGAGCATATGACCCCGGTCGTATTGCTGACCGACGGCTTTGTAGCCAATGGCTCCGGCGCCTGGAAGCTGCCCAAACTGGCAGACTATCCCGCCATCACCCCTCCCTACGTGACTTCCGAAATGAAGGACAACTATACTCCGTACAAACGCAATCCCGAAACAGGTGTCCGCTATTGGGCCATCCCCGGACAAGAAGGTTATATGCACATCCTCGGCGGTCTGGAGAAAGACAGCAATACCGGTGCCATCTCCACCGATCCCGAAAACCATGACTTGATGTGCCACCTGCGTGCCGAGAAGGTTGCCAAAATCCCCGTACCTGATGTAGAAGTGCAAGGCTGTGCAGACGATGCCGATTTGCTGATTGTCGGTTTCGGCGGCACATACGGCCACTTGTATTCGGCCATGGAAGAGATGAACAAGGCAGGCAAGAAGGTTGCCCTCGCCCACTTCACTTATCTGAATCCGCTCCCCAAGAACACGGAAACCGTTCTGAAGAAGTACAAGAAGGTGGTAGTTGCCGAACAGAATCTCGGACAATTTGCAGGTTATCTACGTATGAAGATAGACAACTTCACCCCGTACCAGTTCAACGAAGTCAAAGGACAACCGTTCGTCGTTGCCGAGCTGGTCGCAGCGTTCAATAAATTAATTGATAATTGACAGTTGACAATTGATAATAACCATGCGTAATATGCGGATTATCAATGACCAGCCACCAATTATCAACTATCAATTATCAACTATCAATTAAAAAAGATTATGTGCGAATATACAGCAAAAGACTATAAAAAAGGACAACCCCGTTGGTGTCCGGGTTGTGGTGACCACTTCTTTCTGGCTTCACTGCACAAAGCAATGGCAGAAATCGGCAAAGCTCCTTGGGAGAATGCCGTCATCTCAGGTATCGGCTGCTCCAGCCGTCTGCCCTATTACATGAATACGTATGCGATGCAGACCATCCACGGACGTGCTGCTGCCATCTCTACAGGTGCCAAGGTTGCCAATCCCAACCTGACGGTATGGCAAATCTCCGGCGACGGTGACGGTCTGGCCATCGGCGGTAATCACTTCATCCACGCCGTACGCCGTAACATCGACCTGAACATGATTCTGCTGAACAACCGCATCTACGGTCTGACCAAAGGTCAATATTCTCCGACCTCTCCACGTGGTTTCGTCAGCAAGTCGTCTCCCTATGGTACGGTAGAAGATCCATTCCACCCGGCAGAGCTTTGCTTCGGTGCCCGCGGCCGTTTCTTTGCCCGCGCGGTAGCTACCGATGCTCCGGGGACAGTGGAAATATTGAAGGCAGCCATGGCTCACAAAGGGGCTTCCGTTTGCGAGATTCTGCAAAACTGCGTTATCTTCAATAACGGTACGCATGACTCCGTAGCCAAAAAGGAAGACCGCGCCAAGAATGCTATCTACTTGAAACACGGCGAACCAATGCTCTTCGGCGAGAACAACGAATACGGACTGATGCAGGAAGGCTTTGGTCTAAAAGTCGTGAAACTCGGTGAGAACGGCATTACAGAGAAGGATATCCTCATCCACGATGCCCACTGCATGGACAACACCCTGCAACTGAAGCTTGCCCTGATGGAAGGTCCCGACTTCCCGATTGCACTCGGTGTTATCCGCGATGTGGAAGCTCCTACTTACGACGATGCTGTTCATGAACAAATCGAAGAGGTGTCTGCCAAGAAGAAGTATCACAACTTCGAGGAGTTATTGATGACGAATGATACGTGGGAAGTAAAATAAACCACTAAGATTTATTAATATCATGTTTGCACGAAACAAATAAGGTGCAAACATGATATTAATTTCCTAAAAGTAAGAGTACCTCCCTATCCTTTCTCTCCCAAACATAGATACTTATTACGCCAAACATGCAGTTCTTCCATCAAGAATAACTATATTTGCCACAGTAACCATAGTAGTCACATTTTGAAAGTGATTCTCTGATTTATACTGGCTTAATATCAATCTCACAAACCGCAGGCTGATAGCTCTTTCGTTCGAGTAATCCTTCCCGGATAAAGGTCAAAAACACTCCCACCCTGAAAAAAAATGCAACCACTGCAACTGCACCAGATTTTATTGTAGTGATAGAGCATACCTCCGATGAACAAGGCTACCAATAAGGGTCGACAACAAGACTGCAAGGGAAGAGAGGGAAATTGTGGAATACCTACTGTGGATTTTTTCCACATCTCCACACCACAAACACCCGAACTTCCCTTTTTCCCGATAGAAAATAAGCAATTGATTATCAACATTATTCATCCTTAAAAGGATAGTCTGCCTTTCGTTTGGCATACCTCTTGCTAAAATATCTGCCGAAAGGACGTAACATTTATAATAAGATAAATCAATTATTTTTCAGTAGTATGAAAATCAGGATGAGAAAACGGTGTGACATTCCACATTCAGCGTCGCACTTCCAAAAAAGTTTGATTATTGCAAGTTGGTTATTAACATTTCTTTTCACCGGAACAGCCTTTGCACAAGAGAACCGAACCATTACAGGCATTGTAAGAGATGTAACGGGAGAACCGCTTATCGGTGCCAGCGTCATACAGAAAGGCACCAACAACGGCGTCATTACCGATGTGGACGGCAACTTCACACTGACCGTTCCTGCAGATGCAACACTCTCTATCGCTTACATGGGCTATGCTACTCGGGAGATAAACCTGGCAAAACGAAAAAAGCAAGGCGACCTGAAGATTACACTCAGCGAAGATACCCAGCAACTGAAAGAAGTCGTAGTAACGGCAATGGGTATCAAAAAAGACACGAAACGTGTCGGCTATGCCATCAGTACCATCAGTGCAGACGAATTGGTAAAGGCAGGAGCACCCAACTTTGCCTCTGCCATGTACGGTAAAGCACCGGGAGTCCGCATCACACAGACACAAGGCGGTTCTGCCGGAGCTGTCTCCATCAACGTACGCGGACTGACTTCCATCACTGGAAATAACCAGCCACTCATCATTCTGGACGGTGTACCCATCCGCAACGGCGGCACGGGTAAAAGCACGGACTTCGCCGAATTTGGCAACGACGGACAAATCCGTTCCAATGGTCTGGTAGACATCAACCCAGAGGACATCGAGAGCCTCAGTATTCTGAAAGGAGCTTCCGCCACAGCTCTCTACGGCTCGGAGGCTGCAAACGGTGCGGTAGTCATCACTAGCAAGCGCACCAAAAGCGGCAAGCTGACGGTGGACTTCAATGCCCAAGTCATGGCAAACTTACCGGCTTATCTACCAAAAGTACAGACCGTATACGGGCCGGGAACCTACAACACCGCATACAGCGATTATGAGAAACAGACGGGAGGCTTCTATCAGAGAACCCTAAACGGACAAAGCTACAAAAGCCTCCGTTCCACCACCTTGTCCTTCGGCCCGAAATACGACGGCAGCGAGGTACTTTACTGGGACGGGAAGATGCGCCCCTACCAGGCACTGACCGACAACCCGTGGAAAGAGTTGTTTCGCACCGGCTGGACCCAGACTTACAATCTCGCCATCTCACAAGGGACGGAAACCACCAGCAACCGCTTCTCCTACACATTCATGGACGAGATTCCCAATGCCCTGACCGGAAGCTTCACCAAACACAACTTCAAGCTGACCGGTTCGTATCAACTGGCGAAACCGCTGAAACTGGAATACTCCCTTAACTACATCGTACAGAATGTAGAAGACCGCCCGCAAACCTCGCTCAACCTATACAGCGGTTTCGGCAACATGTTCTCCACCTTCCTGGACATTCCCTATCTGAAACAAAGTTACGTCACCAGTCTGGGATACCGTAATACCTTTGTCGGAGGAAACGCCACGCTGACTCCTGAGGAATCATGGGCCTACGACCCCAGTTACGCCACCGGAGTGAACAACATGCTGTGGAATATGTACCATCACCATAGCGACGAGACAGAGAACCGGCTCATCGGTATGATTCGCCCCACCTGGCAGATAACCAACTGGCTGAGTCTGCGCGCCCAGGTTTCAACTGATATCACAGATGTGAAGCAAACACTGAAATATGAAAGCGAACAACCCAATTCCCTATACGACCCCAACGGTAGCTTCCAGTCCATCAACCGCCGTTACGACATTGTCTATGGAGATGTTATGTTGAACTTCAACTATAATATCAACCGCTTCGACATTGCCGCCACCGTAGGCTGGACCGGACGCTACGAAAATATGAACAATATCAGGGTCTCCACCAATGGCGGGCTTGTCACGGAAAACTGGTTCGACCTCAATGCCAGCCGCTACACGCCAAGCAGTACCCTGCAACGTATGGAACTACTGAAAACCGGCTATATGGGTACACTGAGCCTGGGATGGGACAACTATCTATTCCTTGAACTGACCGGACGCCAGGAACGCTCGTCTACCCTAAAAGACCAAAGTTTTTTCTATCCTTCCGCCAATCTGAGTTTCCTCTTCACCCAAGCCTTCCACATGCCGTCATGGTGGAACTATGGAAAACTGCGCCTCTCATACGGTATCGTAGGAAATGCTCCTGAAACCTATACCGCCAATATCGTCTACGAGCAAGGTTCGGACAACGGATTCACCTGGAACACCATTCCCTCTTCATGGGGGAATGCAGATATCCGTCCGGAAAAGAAGTACGAATACGAGATAGGTCTGGAAAGCAAGTTCTTAAACAACCGGTTGGGTATAGATGTATCTTACTACAACAACCGTGTAAAGGACCAGATACTCTCCACGCCGCAACCTTCCACATCAGGCGTAAAGAATGTGTTGATGAATGTGGGCGAGGTAGCCAACCACGGCTGGGATATATCAATCAGTGCCACTCCCATACTGACCAGAGATTTCCGCTGGGACCTGACAGCCAACTATGGTGTATATAAGAACAAAGTAGTGAAACTGGCCGATGGAGTGCCCTATCTGGAAATACTCAACTCCGGAGGTAGTGGAATAAAAATACAAGCTGTGGAAGGCCAGCCAATGGGTGACATCTATGCGCAGGTTCCCCAGGTGAACGAAAACGGTGAGTACCTCGTTTCCGATAAAGGTCTTTACCTCAACCAAACCGAATTGCAGAAAGTCGGCAACATCAATCCGGCAGGCGTAGGAGGTCTATTCAACTCTTTCTCCTACAAGAATGTATTCCTCGATTTCAGTATCGACTTCCGCATCGGAGGAGATGTTATCAACGAAATGAACCAATATGCCACCGCAGTGGGTCTGACACCCGAATCCCTGAAGTACCGTGATACGGAACACGGCGGACTATCCTATTACTATCCGGGCGACAACAGTTCCAGCGGAATTCCGGTACAAGTAGACCCTTCCACGGGTGTCGGCCCCAACGGAGAGATAATCTACCACGACGGCATCATTCTTCCGGGTGTAGTGGCCTCCACTGGCGAAAGAAACACACGTATCATTCCGGCAGGCTATTACTACAACACCACCTATAATTGGGGAACGGAGGCCGAACAGCTGACATACCGCCATTCGGTATTCGACAATTCTTATGTCAAACTGCGTGAATTGACCATCGGCTACCAATTTCCCGAAAAGATGATCTCCAAACTGGGACTGGGCCGGCTGAGTGTGTCGGTCTTCGGACGTAATCTCTTCTACTTCTACAAAGCACTGAAAAACTACGATGCGGAGTCGTCCGTCGGAACATCCTGGGCCAACCAGGCTACCGTGGGAAGTTCTACCACAGCTACCCGCAGTTTCGGTGTTTCACTTCGTGCAAGTTTCTGACAAAACAACCATCCAAAAAACAAAAAAGAGTATGAAAAAGACAAAGATATTATCTCTTGTTTCATTGGGAGCATTCCTCCTGACAACATCAGGCTGTACGGATTATGACTTCGACAGCAAATACGAAGACCCCTCCAAAGTAACCCAAGTCACCATCAGTAATCTGATGGTAGGAGTCTTCCAAAAAGTAAAGGACTATGATGTTTACGAATACAACCGGTTCTTCGGATTCGATTCACAGTTTACGGGCAAGTATGCACAAACCTTCGGCTACTCCAACACTACGGATATGTATACCCCCGGCTATATACCCGCTATTGACGGACAGTGGGACAATGTGTATTCGGCACTGGCCCAGTTCCGTAAGCTGGAATCTCTCTACGAGGAAGAAAGCGCGGCAGAACAAGCCCAGGACGAGGCATTCTATCTTGCCGCCAAAGTACAGTTGTACGATTTCTTTGCCGCCACAGTGGACGTTTTCGGGGATATGCCTTTCTCGGAAGCTTGTACGCTGCCGCTTACCAACGATGTAGGTAAATCGTATGCTCATTATGACAAGGCCGAGGATATTTATAAAACCATTCTTGATGAGCTCAAAGAAATTGCTCCACGGTTCCGTTCCATCCCCACACCGAGGAACTTCAATACACAAGACTTTATCAACAACGGGGACATGGACAAATGGGAACGCTATGCAAACTCCTTGCGACTGCGCCTTGCCATGCGCGTAGCCGCGCAAGGAGACTTGCAGGCGGAAGGCCGTACCGCCATCAAGGAAATCCTGGAAAATCCGTCAGCCTATCCGTTGATAGAGGAACAAGAAAACAACATTCTCATTGTCAACCAGAAGTCTGGGCAACTGAACTTCACCGCAGGCCACGGACTGGGTGACTGGGTAACTAACCGACTTGCTTCGGGCGCCATCATCGACCGCATGCTGGGCCATGGCAACTATGATATGACCAGCAATGACCCACTGAGCGGCGTTTATGTGAAAGGAGAAGACGACCCGCGCATCCTGCTCAACTTCAATCCCGTGAAGATTACCAACCAAAACACCGGTCAATTGGACGAACACCGTTATCTGGGCACAGACCTTACCGTGGCAGATGAGCTGACGGAATATTACAACTCGCAGGCACAAGACGAAGTCAATACCAGCAACACCGGTTTCTCACAAATCACGCAGAAAGGTTTCTTTTGGGAAAACGATAAATTCGACATGCTGATAATGGCCTCACCCGAAATCCATTTCCTGAAAGCGGAATCCTATGAAATGGGGTATGGAGTGGCAAAGAATGAAGCAAAAGCGGAAGAAGAGTTCAAAAAGGCTGTCAGCCAGTCCATCACGCTTTACTACTATTACGACTCGGTAAGTACGGGTGAAAACGCACGCCGGTATAATGCCCCCACTGCCGAAGAAACAGCCTCTTTCGCTGCTGCCAAATGGAACAGCACGGAATATGCAGACAAGCTGGATGCTATCATTACCCAAAAGTGGCTGCATTTCGGTTTCCTAGCCAGTCGTGAGGCATGGAGTGATATCCGACGTACCGGCTATCCGTCCGGCCTGGCCTTCCCCGAAGTGGCCGGTACCATCACAAATGTGCCGAACCGCTGGAGATACCCGAATACGGAAGTCAACTACAATCCCTACTATAAAGAGGTGTCAGCCGAAGACACTTACTACCACAAACTGTTCTGGGCAAAATAAGGACTTTGTTCGCAAACCCATTTTGCCCGAAGAGTATATCATACTCACCACAGAATAACACGGATTAACACAGATTGCCTTAGGAGTTCTGATAATAAAGAGCTTTTAGCAGTGTTAATCCGTGTTATCCTGTGGTGAGTATGTATTTGCCCCCTCTGTTTCTTTTATTCCGAACAGTATCCCTCCTTTTTTAGAAATCTTAAGGATTTCCCGGTAGGGAGATTGCGGGAAACCACTGTCTTTAATGAACGACGGACAAACATCGCTTCCGCAAAAACTGAACTATAACATAACGGACTAAATGAAAAAGTATCCAAATGACTTGATTGGCGACATCATGAAAGCCTTCGGCAAATATGCCGACCGACCGGCATTCGTCATCGAAGACACGGCCTGCACTTATGGAGAGCTGGCAACTTGCGTACAGAAAATATCCTCCCTATTCAAGGACAGAGAAGACAAAATTATCGGCATCGTCGCAGAAAACAGACTGGAAACATACGCATCCATACTATCTGCACTGATTTGCGGAAAGACATACGTCATCCTCCATCCTTCCTACCCCAAACATAGGAACGACAGAATTGCCGACTCGGCAGGCATCCGCCTCGTGCTGCATACCGAGAATATCCATGTCTTGAACCTCGACACCCGGAATCTGGAACTGATATGTACCTCCGAAATAGAGCAGGCAGAGAACTCCGCCACGTTCCATGCCGCAGAAGACATCCTCCATACGGCAGAAGAGGAAAATGCCTACATCATCTTTACCTCCGGAAGCACAGGCGAACCCAAAGGAGTACCCATCTCCCGCCGTAACCTGAATGCTTTCTATACCGCCTATCACCGCCTCGACTGGCAACTGGACGAGAACGACCGGATGCTGCAGATGTTCGAACTCACTTTCGACGTTTCCATCGTATCCTTTCTATATCCGCTGACGCTGGGTGCTTGCATATACACCGTTTCTCCGGAAGGCGTGAAATACATCAACGTAATTGAAACTCTGGAAAAATACGACCTGACCTTCGCTGCCGTGGCCCCTTCACTGCTCCAGCTGCTACGTCCCTATTTTCCGGAGATACACCTCCCCGCACTTAGATATCTAGTGGTTACTGCCGAGGCTTCTGACGCGGAGCTGTTGGATGCTTTCAGAAAATGTGTCCCCAATGCCTCTTTCATAAACCTATACGGACCGACAGAGGGAACCATCTACTGCACTGCCTACCGGATACCCGTCACCTCCTGCAAGCATCACAACGGCATGACCGCTATCGGAAGGCCTTTCGAAGGCATCGATGCCCTAATTATGGATAACGACGGTCGCCCGCTGCCTACCGGAGAAACCGGCGAACTATGGATTAGCGGCAATCAAGTGATGGGTGGATACTGGAATGCTCCCGAAAAAAACGGGGAATGCCTCGTAGAGACCGCCAATGGAAAAGTATACTACAAGACGGGAGACCTCTGCCGGATGGATGCCGACGGTGACATCATCTATTGCGGACGAAAAGACTCACAGATAAAGATACAAGGATTTCGCATCGAGCTGAGCGAGATTGAACATGTGGCAAAAAACTTTTTCAACGGTGAATGCCGTGTAGTCGTCATTCCCAAATACGACAACGGCAATCAGTGCGAACTACATCTCGTCGTAGAGAAGAAACAGCTCGACAAACAGCAGATGGAGGAATATCTGTATAGCAGGCTTCCCTACTACATGATTCCCAAGCATATGCATTGCCTGGAACAGTTTCCGCTGAACACCAGTAGCAAAACAGACAGAAAGAAAATACAAGAACTAATTTAAACTTGACAATGGATACACAGACTATTTTGAATGAAATGAGCCTCATCTTTCGGGAGGTACTGAAAAGAGAGAACATTGTACTTGACAATGAGACCACCGCCCAGAATGTGGAAGGATGGGATTCACTGACCAACATGCAACTGATAAACAAGATAGAGAAGAAATTCAATGTACGCTTCACCTTCAGAGATATTGTAAAACTCAAAAACGTGGGAGACATCTGCCATGCCATTTTAACCAAAACCAACTAGGAAATGTCATTCATATCCCTGAACTTCGTCGTACTGTTTGCGTGTACTTTCATTCTATACCATACGCTTCCTTCACGATTCAGAAAAGCGACCTTACTGACAGCCAGCTGCCTCTTCATAGGCTTCTACCACCTCACTTTTCTGATAACGGCCCTCATCCTCACGCTTACCACCTTCTACCTTGGCAAATGGATAGGACAGACCAAGCGGGAAAGCAGCATGAAGGGAATTTATTTTTCAGGTGTGTGTTTTCTGGTCGTGAGCTGGTTGGCATTCCGGTATGCCGACCGGCTTACAGACTGCCACATCCTTTTTCCGCTGGGAATCTCTTTCTATACTTTCCAGGCCATTTCGTACCTGACAGAAATCTATTGGCAAGAAGAAGAACCGGAAAAGAGCCTGCCCGACTTCATGATATACATGCTCTTCTTCATGAAGTTCCTTTCCGGTCCCATAGAAAGGGCAGGTGACATGCTCCCCCAACTGAAGTCCTGCAAAGCTACGGACTATGCATCCATGGTCTACGGAATGAGACTGATTGTCGTGGGACTGATAAAGAAACTGATACTGGCCGACTCCATCGCCCCATACATAGACGGTGTCTTCGGGTCGGTATACACAGCCTCAGGCGTGCAATTGCTGATGGCATGCCTCCTATATCCGATAGAGCTGTATGCCGACTTCTCCGGATATACCGACATCGCATTGGGAGGAGCGCGCATGCTGGGATTCAAGCTCAGCCCAAACTTCAACCGGCCGTTCATTGCGCAGACCACTGCCGACTTCTGGCGCCGATGGCACATGTCGCTTTCATTCTGGGTACGCGACTATCTGTACCTCCCGTTGTCCTCGAGCCTGCGTGGATGGGGACAATGGGGCGTATTTCTAAGTCTGGCGCTGACCTTCACGGGACTGGGTATCTGGCATGGTGCCGGATGGAACTTTGCTGTCTACGGACTAATTCAAGGTGTCATCATCTTCTACGAGATGAAGACCACGACATTTCACCGCAGACTGAAAGCCCAATTGGGAAGCCGCTTATATGCCACACTATCCGTCATAAGGACCTACCTACTTTTTGCCGTATCTCTGATATTCTTCCGGGCGGGCTCCATGGCCGAAGCGTTCCACTACATCAGCCACCTCTCCTTCGATGTGCATTACAGCTGGAAGGAAATGAACATCGGAATGCCGGACCACAACAGCATTGTGGCAGGAAGCGCACTCGTACTGATATTGGTTTACGAATATTTCATGTCCAAGCATGATTTGCTGGAAGCCCTCGGACGACAGCCGGCAGCCGTAAGATGGAGTATCTATTATCTGCTCGCCATAATACTCTTCACACTGGGACAGTTCAACTCGGACAGCTTCATATATTTACAATTTTGACAATAAAGACACATGATGAAGAAAAACAGCGAACGGAACGCAGCCATACGTTTCATGAAAAAGCTATTTATCCTTTTTATCCCTTTTATAGCCCTACTGGCAGTCTATTTCCTGGACGACCCTTTCATGGTCCTGAAGAACTATGAACGATACGACCAAACCCCGGTTGTACTAAACGAAGGGCACGTGGGGTGGCAGATGTATCTGAACAACCGGGATACTATCCCCATCGACTCCTATATCATGGGAAACTCCTGCACTATGGCTTATCAATGCCATGAATGGGAAAAATACCTCCACGGTGGAAGAGCCGTACGGTTATTCGGAAATGCCGAAAGCCTTGCCGCCGTCTGCCTGAAGCTGAAGGCACTGGACAAGGCAGGTGCAACAATCAAGAACCTGCTGCTGATTATCGACAAGGAATCATTGCACAACGACCGCTGCCTGACCGGACATTCCAACATTCTGCCGCCCGCCATATCGGGAATAAGCAACTTCAAGTTCCAGAAGGAATTCTGCCAAGCCTTCTTCTACCCGAACTTTCTCTTCCCCTATCTGGACTACAAGCTGTTCCATACCTATCGCCCTTACATGAAAGGGGTTATAAACCCCTATGGCTCCACCCGAAACCCGGTAACCAATGACGTGTTAAATCCCAGAGAGAAAATGATAAAGGAAGAGGGAGATAAGTACTGGGAAAACCGGAAAGGAGAATTCACCAAAGAGAAAATGAAGAATTATAGAGACGGGAAATACCGGGAAGCCCCCCAAGTGCTCAGGGAAAAGCAAATCAATCTGTTGCAGGAAATAAAGTGGATTTGCCGGAAACATGATACCGATGTAAAAATCATTATCAGTCCCGACTACCTGCAAGTCAACATAAACCCTGCCGACGTAAAGACACTGAAGCGCTTCTTCGGAAAACGGAATGTATTTGATTTCACCGGTATCAACGAATACACGGAAGACATCCACAATTATTATGAACCGGGTCATTATAGGCCCGCACTTGGGAAAAGGCTGATGGAAAAGATATATGAACCTTATATCTTGTCACCGAACGCCAAATCTCCGGCATCTCCCAGCCCGGGAACGATATAGGAATGCTCGTTCATCTCCGGGTCGATTGCTGCACACCACAAGGTCACTTCATCTCCAGGGAACAGCTTTTCCAGATGCTCTACGCCCTGCCGGCTGGCTATGACACAAGCTATCTGCAACTTGGCCGGCATCCCCTTGGTGACGAAGGCCTTCCAGGCCAATTCCATACTTTCTCCCGTGGCAAGCATCGGGTCTACAATCAATAATGTCTTCTTGGACAAATCCGGAGTAGCGATGTATTCGATGTGTACATCCACCGTGCGGCATTCCTTATCCTTATAATAACGGTAAGCGGAAACAAAAGCGTTCCCGGCATGGTCGAACATATTCAAGAATCCAGTATGCAAGGGCAGCCCGGCACGGAAAACAGTGGCAATCACCACCTCGTCATCGGGTGTGCTGACCGGCGCCACTCCCAAGGGAGTCTGTACCTGCTTGACAGAATACGTCAGTTCCTTACTCATTTCATACGCCATTATCTCTCCAATGCGTTCAATATTACGGCGGAAACGCATACGGTCGCCCTGGACTGCTACATCACGAATTTCTGCCACGTATTGGTTCAAGACAGAATTTGTCTCGGCAAAGTTGATAACCTTCATAATTATAAATGTGCTAATGTGCAAATATGCTAATGTGCAAATGTGGTGTACGTAATGCCGCATGGCAATTAGCACATTGGCATATCAGCACATTAGCACATTAAAATTTGCTGCAAAGTAAACGAATTTCACTCAATTTGCAACATTCAGTTAGCAGATATTGTTATGGTTTTATAAAAGATTTCCTATTAGAGAAAAATTTCTCTAATAGAGCTTTTCTTTAAAAAGAAAGTATTACTTTTGTAGGCGAAAAACAAGGGACCTGCTGAAAAGCAGGAAAAAAAGAGCTTTTCTACACCCGTTTTCCCTTGTAAATCAAAGGTAAAAAGAGATTAAGGAAAGAGATTATAAACCAAATACCAACATTTTAAATCATTAAAAGAAATGGCAAATTTAGATTTAAGCAAGTACGGTATCCAAGACGTGAAGGAAATTATCCACAACCCGTCTTACGATGTACTGTTCGCAGAAGAAACCAAACCAGGTTTGGAAGGTTTTGAAAAAGGTCAGGTAACTGAACTGGGTGCTGTAAATGTAATGACAGGTATCTATACCGGTCGTTCTCCTAAAGATAAATTCTTCGTAATGAATGAAGCCAGCAAGGATTCTGTATGGTGGACTTCTGAAGAATACAAAAACGACAACAAACCTTGCTCTGAAGAAGCTTGGGCTGACTTGAAAGCTAAAGCTGTTAAGCAGCTGAGCGGCAAGCGTCTGTTTGTTGTTGATACCTTCTGTGGTGCCAACCCCGCTACTCGTATGAAAGTACGTTTCATCATGGAAGTGGCATGGCAGGCTCACTTCGTAACTAACATGTTCATCCGCCCGACTGCTGAAGAACTGGCTAACTACGGAGAACCCGATTTCGTATCATTCAACGCTTCTAAGGCAAAAGTTGACAACTACAAGGAACTGGGTCTGAACTCTGAAACAGCTACTGTATTCAACTTGAAGACCAACGAACAGGTTATCTTGAACACTTGGTACGGCGGTGAAATGAAGAAGGGTATGTTCTCTATCATGAACTACAAGAACCCGTTGCGTGGTATCGCTTCTATGCACTGCTCTGCCAACACTAACATGGAAGGCACTGACTCTGCTATCTTCTTCGGTCTGTCTGGTACAGGTAAGACTACTTTGTCAACTGACCCGAAACGTCTGTTGATCGGTGACGATGAACACGGATGGGATGACGAAGGTGTATTCAACTACGAAGGTGGTTGCTACGCTAAGGTTATCAACTTGGATAAAGAAAGCGAACCCGATATCTACGCTGCCATCAAGCGTGACGCTCTGTTGGAGAATGTTACAGTAGCTGCTGACGGTAAGATTGACTTCGCTGACAAGAGCGTAACAGAAAACACTCGTGTTTCTTATCCTATCTACCACATCAATAACATTGTTAAACCGGTTTCTAAGGGTCCTCACGCTCACCAGGTAATCTTCTTGTCTGCTGACGCATTCGGTGTATTACCTCCGGTATCTATCCTGAACCCTGAACAAGCTCAGTACTACTTCTTGTCTGGCTTTACTGCTAAGTTGGCTGGTACAGAACGTGGCATCACTGAACCGACTCCGACATTCTCTGCTTGCTTCGGTGCTGCTTTCTTGAGCTTGCATCCTACTAAATATGCAGAAGAATTGGTTAAGAAGATGAACAAGGTTGGTGCTAAGGCATACTTGGTTAACACTGGTTGGAACGGTAGCGGCAAACGTATCTCTATCAAAGATACTCGTGGTATCATCGACGCTATCCTCGACGGTTCTATCGACAAGGCTCCGACGAAGGTTATTCCTTTCTTCGACTTCGTGGTTCCTACTGAATTGCCTAATGTAGATCCGAAGATTCTTGATCCTCGCGATACTTACGAATGCACTTGCCAATGGGAAGAAAAAGCAAAAGACCTGGCTGGCCGCTTCATCAAGAACTTCGCTAAGTTCACTGGCAACGAAGCAGGTAAGGCTCTGGTTGCTGCTGGTCCGAAGCTCTAATCTGACAATAAAGTTAGAAACATATGGAAAAGGTATCTCCTCCGGGAGATGCCTTTTTTCTTTTTTAATATCTCTATCTCATTGATAATCCGAAAGTTTTAGTAGTTTTGCAGAAACCATTATTCAAATAAAGCAATATGAAAAGTATCAAATTGATGTTGGCAGGCGCAAGTTTGTTGCTGCTCTGCAGTTGCAGCGCCCAAACCCAGAAAGAGACCCAAGTTGCCAATGCAAATGAAAGCAAAGAGAATGCGGTGATTGAAACCATCATGTCACGCCGCAGCATCCGCCAGTACAAACCGCAAGCCGTGAATCGCGACACCATGCAGATTATCCTGGATTGCGGTATCAATGCACCCAACGGACAGAACAAGCAATCGTGGGAAGTGCGTGTAGTGGATAACCCGGATTTCATCAACGGCATCACGGAAATCTACAAGAAGGAAAATCCCAAAGCCGCCGAAGACCCGAAATTCAAGAACATGTTTCGCAACGCTTCTACAGTAGTATTTATTGCCAATGACCCGTCTTATGACCTTTCGCAGATTGACTGCGGACTGCTGGGTGAGAATATGATTCTATCAGCCTGGTCCATGGGAATCGGTTCTTGCTGCTTGGGCGGTCCCACGCGCTTCATGACCTCTACTCCGGCTGCTGCCGAATACCTGAAGAAACTGGATATTCCGGAAGGCTATCAGCTACTTTACTGTATCGCTTTCGGCTATCCGGACGAAACGCCCACTGCCAAACCCCGTAATGCGGCAAAGGTAAAATTCATCGATTGACTTTCGTTTGAATGACGACAATAAAAAGGAGTGCCTCACCTTTCGGCGGGGCACTCCTTTCATATATAACAACTAAAACTCTTCTGTTTATCAGTTCTTGTTTGCGCGTTTACGCTCAAGCTCATCGAGGATAACCTTACGCATACGCATTGATTTAGGAGTAACTTCCACATATTCATCCTCCTTGATGTACTCCAGTGCCTCCTCAAGAGAGAACTGTACGGGAGGAATCAGACGTGCCTTGTCATCCGAACCACTGGCACGCATATTGGTAAGCTTCTTGGACTTCGTTACATTAATCACCAAGTCGTTGTCATGGGAATGCTCGCCCACTACCTGGCCTGCATAAACCTCTTCCTGCGGGAAAATGAAGAATTTGCCGCGGTCCTGCAACTTGTCAATGGCATAGGCAAAAGCCGTACCGGACTCCATGGCAATCATAGAACCGTTGGTACGCCGTTCAATCTCACCCTTATACGGTTGATATTCCTTAAAACGGTGTGCCATGATAGCCTCGCCGGCAGAAGCGGTCAACACGTTGGTACGCAGACCGATGATACCGCGCGACGGCATGTCGAACTCAAGATTTACACGTTCGCCGGCACTTTCCATCTTTACCATTTCACCTTTACGACGGGTCACCATATCAATCATCTTGCTGGCATATTCTTCGGGAACATTGATGGTCAGCTCTTCGATAGGTTCGCATTTCACGCCGTCAATCTCCTTAAAGATTACCTGCGGTTGCCCTACCTGCAACTCATACCCTTCACGACGCATGGTCTCAATCAGTACGGAAAGATGAAGCACGCCACGGCCGGAAACAATCCACTTGCCGTCTTCCTCGCTCTTGCGCACGCGAAGTGCAAGATTCTTATCCAACTCCTTCATCAAACGGTCGTGGATGTGGCGGGAAGTAACAAACTTACCTTCCTTACCGAAGAACGGAGAGTCATTAATGGTGAAGAGCATACTCATCGTAGGTTCATCAATGGCAATAGGCGGCAACGCTTCCGGATTTTCGTAATCGCAGACCGTATCTCCGATTTCGAATCCTTCGATACCTACCAACGCACAGATGTCACCGGAAGACACTTCCTGCACCTTTACACGGCCCATACCTTCGAATGTATGCAATTCCTTGATTTTTGATTTCACGATACTCCCGTCACGCTTTGCCAAAGACACATTCATGCCTTCTTTCAATATGCCACGGTGTACGCGGCCCACAGCAATACGCCCGGTATACGAAGAATAATCCAGCGAAGTAACCAGCATTTGCGGTGTACCCTCCAACTGTTCGGGGGCAGGAATATTCTCCAAGATACAGTCCAGAAGCGGATAAATGTTATCAGTCGGCTGCTGCCAGTCGGTACTCATCCAATTATTCTTGGCAGAACCGTAGATAACGGGGAAATCCAGCTGGTCCTCGGTTGCATTCAGGCTGAACATCAAGTCGAACACCATCTCGTACACTTCTTCGGGACGGCAATTTGGCTTATCCACCTTATTCACAACAACGATAGGTTTCAGACCAATCTGCAGAGCTTTCTGCAATACAAACCGTGTCTGCGGCATAGGACCTTCGAAAGCATCCACAAGCAGAATGCATCCATCCGCCATATTCAATACACGTTCCACTTCACCTCCGAAGTCACTGTGTCCCGGAGTATCAATAATGTTAATCTTGGTGTCTTTGTAGTTGATAGAAACGTTCTTTGAGAGAATCGTTATACCTCGTTCACGCTCCAGGTCATTGTTATCCAACATTAATTCACCTGTGCTCTGGTTGCTGCGGAAAAGGTTTCCGGCCAAAAGCATCTTGTCAACGAGCGTCGTTTTCCCATGGTCCACATGGGCAATAATTGCAATGTTTCTAATCTTTTGCATATAATACCTATTATTTTCAGGCGACAAAGTTAGTGATTTTGGATTAGATATGCAGTATAGATATGATTTTTTTGCTGAATATCATTGTGATATAAAAGTTTATCCCTATCTTTGCAGCCCCGAAAGGGAATATTTATAATAACTTTTAATTAAACATTATGTATTTAGACGCTGCTAAAAAGCAAGAAATCTTCGGCAAATACGGAAAGTCTAACACTGATACTGGCTCAGCTGAGGCTCAGATAGCTTTGTTTTCCTACCGTATTGCTCATCTGACTGAGCACCTTAAGCTCAACAGAAAGGATTATAGTACAGAAAGAGCTTTGACTATGTTGGTAGGTAAACGCCGTGCATTGCTGACTTACCTGAAGGATCGCGACATCACCAGATATCGTGCTATTGTCAAAGAACTCGGCTTGCGTAAGTAATCTACTTGCGGCAAAACCATTAAAAAAGGAAGTTTTCCAAAAGGAAACTTCCTTTTTTGTTTATAATCCGATTTATACGTAATTTTGTATCCATGAAAAGGAAAGTATCAGCAGCAAATCTTTCGATAGCAATCACTTTTCTATTGGTACTGCTATCATTCGGCTTCGGTTATCGCAGCTATTCGCAGGCAGAACAACGTGTGGTCTCTGACCTGAATCAAGCGCTGCAACGCACTGTATTGCAGCACAAGGGATTATGGTTGAATGCAGATACCATCCAAACCTATGCCAAGTTGCAAGAAGTGATGGGCACTCCCGTTTCCGTAAGCGGTTTCCACAGAGCCTTTACCGAAGCATTGTCCATCACCGGATTGAAAGATGTTTCTACCCTTTCGCTACATATACTGAAAAAGAATGCTCCCGCCACCGTATTCAATGAGATTCCTGCCGGATGTCTTGCCAGCGACACATTAGTATGGCTCTCCACCACAGCCGATGCATCTGGGCTGACACTTTCTTTCCGGGGATATGCCCGCTGCTCAGCTGCCATGCTGTTCAGCTTATCCAAGCAGACAATTCCGGCAACATTGCTATTGGCCACCCTGCTCTGGGGAGGATTCACTTTCTTCTATTTCCACCGGCACACAAAGACTAATGCCAGTAACGGGCAGCAACAAGAAAACTTCATTACCTTCGGCAACCTTTCGCTTTCCCTCCAGGAAGCCTGCTTCTATAACGAACAGCAGGAAAAGCTAAAACTCACCCCCATGCAGTACACACTGATGGAGATGTTCTACCTTTCTTCCTCACACCTACTTTTCAAATCCGACATCTGCCAATCGCTATGGCCGGGAAAAGACAATGCAGACGAAACGCTTTACACATTGATACGGCGTCTGAAGCCCATTGTCGAGGACAACAGCAACCTCAGAATAACAACAGATCGTGGCCGCGCCTACGGACTGGAAATAAAAACCTAAACATTATAGAATCATGAAGACTAACAAACTTATCCTATTAGGGCTAATCTGCCTAACTGTCGCAATGCCGACAACCGCCCAAAACCGTAACGAAAAGAAAGCGCGCACTGAACGTGCTGTAAAAGAAGCTATTGCTGCTAAACAATACAAAATCAACGTAGATCGGATGCAACCGATGAGAGGCGGTAGCCGTAACCTGACCACCAACTATACACTGGAAATCAGAAACGACTCCGTTTTCTCTTACCTGCCTTACTTTGGAGTGGCCTACAATGCTCCGTATGGAGGAGGCAAGAGCCTGAATTTCAATGCATCCATCACCGGATACACAACCAGAGCACTCAAAAAAGGCAAAATCCAAATAGACTTCAAGACCCGTAGTGATGAAGACAATTATGAGTACCGCCTCACCATCTTTCCCGATGGTTCTACCAGTATCCATGTGCAACCCATGAACAAACAGTCCATCTCGTTCACCGGAGAGATGGATACAGAAAAGTAATCATCTTCCCCCTTTAAAAGGACAAAAGAAAGTATTGTCAGTCTATTGTCAGGCAAATGTCAGACAACTATCCGCTTTTTATTTCTTCCATCCCGGCAGAAAGCGGATACCTTCGTGTCCCGAAATCAAACAACAACCGGAACATGAAACAGATAATATGTATTCTTGCCCTGCTCCTAATGAGCGTCACGACAACAAAAGCACAAACCAGCCCGGCAACACCCTCCATCCGAGGTAAAATTCTCACAGAGGAAAAGCAACCGATAGAGTTTGCCAACATCGCCCTCCTTTCCGAAGATTCCACCTTCATACAAGGAACGTGTAGCCGAAGCGACGGTAGTTTTGAACTTCTCCCTCCCGCTCCCGGAAACTATCTACTACAAATTTCTTCCATCGGTTACAAAACCCTTTGCCAGCCTTGCCCCACCGGGAGTACCCACAACTGGATATTGCAAACCGATGCCGTGCTACTTGCGGAAACCGTCATCACCGCCGCCCGCCCCGTTTTCCGACTAAAGGGCGGAAAGTTGGAGACAAGCGTACGGCAAACCCTGCTCGCATCCTTGAATGATGCCAACGACGTATTGAAACATATCCCCGGACTACGCTCCTCTGATGAGGGGTATACCGTTTTTGGCAAAGGGACACCGGTCATCTATATAGACAACCGCCTTCTGCAAGACAACTCCGAGCTGCAACGCCTCTCTGCCGCCGATATTGAAAAAGTGGAGCTCATCACCAACCCGGGTGCAGAGTACGATGCTACCGTTAAAGCCGTTGTACGCATACGCACCGTACGTAACAAAAGAGACAGTTTTGGCGGTAATTTCCGTGCAGGAATCACCCAACGGAGACGCAGCAGCCATTACGGACAAGTCAATCTGAATTATCAGAAGAAAGGACTGTCCCTGCTGGGCATGCTGTACACCAATTATGAAAACAGAAAACGCCACCAGGAGGTTCGCTACCAGATACCGTCCGAAATACAATGGGATGTAAATAACCGGGTTCACTTATATAATAAGGGACTACTTGCCGGAGGAAAAGCAAGCGCCAGTTACGACTTCACCCCCCAACACAGCCTCGGTGCCTCCTATGAGTTTCATCGTACCCCCGATTATCACAGCAGTGACCATTCGGCATATACCGTCCGGGCAAATGAAGAATTGGCCGATCACACCATACATTCCTCCCAAAACTTGCAGCAAACCAACCGGCACCAGCTGAATGCCTACTATCAGGGCAGCATAAAGCAACTCCACATAAACTTCAACACCGACCTGGTATACGGAAAAAGTTATAATCACCAGGAGGCTAAAGAAGAAAGCCAGACCGAAGGCAATCGCGACATCAGCTCTTTCAACCACGCCGACAACCGCCTTTATGCCGCCAAGTTGATTCTGACCCATCCCCTTTGGAAAGGTGAACTGAAGACCGGTGCCGATTACACCTTCATCCGGCGAAATGACAATTTCCTGAACCGGCAGCACATACTTCCCGATACAGACAGTCGAATCGACGAAAGCAAGTCCGCCGTCTTTGCCGAATACTCACTGACATTAGGAAAAATCAGCCTTCTTGCAGGACTGCGCTTCGAGCATGCCGTCTCCGACTATTGGGAGCAGGAAAAGTACGTGTCCGGTCAAAGTCGTACTTACAATGACTGGTGCCCCAACCTATCGGTAGACTTTCCTCTCGGCAAAGCCCAAGCCAATCTCAGCTATACAGCCAAAAGCAACCGCCCCAGCTTCTTCCAGCTACGTAGCACACTGAGTTATAACAACCGTTTCATCTACGAAGGCGGAAACCCACTGCTCACCCCCGAAACCAACCACGACCTGCAGTTCACGGCCCTTTACAAGTGGGTACAATTCGGACTTAACTACCAATACCGCCGCAATGCCATTGCCTTCATGACCAAAGAATACGAGGACAATCCGGATGTTGTCATCTTCACTACCGGAAATTTCAAACGGATGCAGTATCTCACCGCCTCTGCCCATCTGTCACCCACCGTCGGCATCTGGAAACCGGAGCTCGGCATCTACTTCGCCCAACCGTTCTTCAAAGTCACCAATCAAGGCAGTAGCAAGAATATGAACCGCGGCAGCATTTACCTCTTTCTGCAAAACAGTCTCCAGCTTCCGGACGAGTGGACTCTCTCCCTTGATGCCGACTACCAGAGCGAAGGCAACTTCGGCGCCATGCTGCAACGTTCCTATTGGGGCATAAACGCCGGCATCCGCAAAACATTCTTCAACAAAAGGCTGACGCTCGGACTGCAAGCCAATGACCTGTGGAATTCTCGGTATGGCTCCTTCATGCTGTTCGGTCCCCGGCTGACCTATACGAAAAAGGCAAACCCGGACTCGCGCAGCTTCTCCCTGAACCTAAGCTATCGTTTCAATGCAGCAGGCAAAGCGTACAAAGGAAAGCACGTATCGGAACAAGACTTGAAGCGGCTATAAACAGAACTTTGGGGAAGAAAGAGAAACAGAACAGAAGAATATTATACAAATAAGCCGACCACCGGAGATATTTCAGCAATATTTTCCCTCAGAATGTTGCATCAAGTAAAAGTTTCTCTTATTTTTGCGGTTTAACAGCTATAAATTATAACCTTTAGACAGAAAATACTATCATTATGGATACCAGCAAAATTGTAGGAGAAAAAATAAAATCACTCCGTGAAAGCCAATCCATCAGTATGGAAGAACTGGCACAGCGTTCGGGACTTGCTATCGAACAGATTGAACGTATAGAAAACAATATTGACCTTCCGTCACTGGCTCCCCTCATCAAAATAGCGCGTGTACTGGGTGTACGTTTGGGGACTTTTCTTGACGACCAAGATGAGAACGGTCCCGTAGTCTGCCGTAAGGACGAATCGCAGAACAGCATCAGTTTCTCCAACAATGCCATCCACAGCCGCAAGCATATGGAGTATCATTCACTCTCCAAATCCAAAGCCGACCGCCATATGGAGCCGTTTATCATTGATGTGGCCGCTACGGACGACAGTGACTTTGTACTCTCCTCACACGAAGGCGAAGAATTCATCATGGTGATGGAAGGGACCATGGAAATCAGTTACGGCAAAAATACCTACCTGCTCGAAGAAGGTGACAGCATCTATTACGATTCCATCGTTCCGCACCACGTACACGCCTATGAAGGGCAGGCAGCCAAGATACTTGCAGTAGTTTATACACCAATTTAAATTAATGGAAAATTAAAAGGTGAAAATGGAAAATGATAAATACTTTCTATTTTCACCTTTCAACTTTCCACTTTCAACTTCCACATCATGTTATACGAACGTACCCTCGGCCAATGGTTGGAACATTGGGCCGAAACAACACCAGACAAAGAATATATCGTTTACTCTGACCGCAACCTGCGCTTCACCTGGAGCCAGTTCAACCGCCGGGTGGACGACATGGCCAAAGGACTTATCGCCATCGGCGTGGAACGGGGAACACACGTAGGTATCTGGGCAGCCAATGTACCCGACTGGCTGACTCTATTATACGCTTGCGCCAAGATAGGTGCCGTCTACGTAACGGTAAACACCAACTACAAACAGTCCGAGCTGGAATATCTCTGCCAGAACTCCGACATGCATACCCTCTGCATCGTCAATGGCGAAAAGGACAGTGACTTTGTGCAGATGACCTATACCATGCTTCCGGAACTGAAGACCTGCCAACGCGGACACTTGAAAAGCGAACGTTTCCCTTATATGAAAAACGTCATCTACGTGGGGCAGGAGAAGCACCGGGGCATGTACAACACGGCCGAAATACTTCTCTTGGGCGACAATATAGAAGACAGCCGCCTGAATGAACTCAAAAGTCAGGTCACTTGCCACGATGTAGTGAACATGCAATACACCTCCGGCACTACGGGATTCCCGAAAGGCGTCATGCTTACCCACTACAACATTGCCAACAACGGTTTCCTTACCGGTGAGCACATGAAGTTTACCGCCGATGACAAGCTCTGCGTCTGCGTACCATTGTTCCACTGCTTTGGCGTGGTACTTGCCACCATGAACTGCCTGACACACGGCTGTACAGAAGTAATGGTGGAACGCTTCAACCCACTGGTAGTGCTCGCCTCTATCCACAAGGAGCGCTGCACGGCACTTTACGGCGTACCCACCATGTTCATTGCCGAACTGAACCATCCGATGTTCGACATGTTCGACATGTCCAGCCTCCGTACGGGTATCATGGCAGGTTCCCTCTGCCCGGTAGAGCTGATGAAGCAGGTGGAAGAGAAAATGTACATGAAGGTAACCAGCGTTTACGGGCTGACCGAAGCTGCTCCCGGAATGACCGCCACCCGGATAGACGACCCGTTCGATGTACGTTGCAATACCGTAGGACACGACTTTGAACATACGGAAGTAAAGGTTATCGACCCCGAAACCGGAGAAGAGTGTCCCGTAGGCGTACAAGGTGAAATGTGCAACCGCGGATACAACACCATGAAGGGTTACTACAAAAACCCGGAAGCCACGGCCGAAGTCATTGACGAGAACGGTTTCCTGCACTCGGGAGACCTTGGAATAAAGGACGAGGACGGCAATTACCGCATCACAGGACGCATCAAGGACATGATTATCCGCGGTGGTGAAAATATCTATCCCCGCGAGATAGAAGAGTTCCTCTATCAACTGGAAGGCGTAAAAGACGTGCAGGTAGCCGGTATTCCCTCTAAGAAATACGGTGAAGCCGTAGGCGCTTTCATCATCCTGCACGAAGGAGTGGATATGCACGAATCGGATGTACGAGACTTCTGCATCGGCAAAATATCCCGCTACAAGATACCCAAGTATATCTTCTTCATCAAAGAATTCCCCATGACGGGAAGTGGCAAGATACAGAAATTCAAGCTGAAAGACCTGGGATTACAGCTTTGCAAGGAGCAGGGGATTGAGATTGTGTGATAATAAAGGATAAGGGATTAAGGGTTAGGGATTATTGGGGTCGCATAGACTTTAATATAGGCATAAACCCATCCCTAATCCTTAATCCCTTATCGCTAACCCCCTTATTTTTCTTCTTTTTCCGGATACTTCATATTCTCCTCTTTCATCTGTTCCAAGACCTCATGCAGGTATTTGGCAGACTCCCACTTAGCCATTGGCAGGTCGTGAAGCAGGTAGTTGCCGCAATCTTGCGGAGCGGCACCGGGGACTTCACCTTCATATTCGGCAACAAAGCGGAAGGTGTCCTGCATCAGCGCCAGTATGTCCTGCGGCTTCAAGTCACCTTTCATCAGCAGATAATTACCGGTGAGGCAGCCCATGGGGCCCCAATAGATAATCTTGTCCTGCCACTGCGGGTCATTACGCAGGTAGGTGGCGGCAAGATGTTCGATAGTATGCAGAGCACCTTGTCCCAAGGCAGGCTCACGGTTGGGCTCTTTCATACGGATGTCGAAAGTAGTGACTGTTTCTCCGTTCACTTCATCCTGGCGGGATATGTAAATGCCGCGCAACAAGCGGATGTGGTCGATTGTAAAACTGGGAATCTTCTTCATGAGTTATGAGTTATAAGTTATGAGTTATAAATTGCTGGGAAGGGTGGAGAGGAAGGTCCATATCGTGAGAAACGAACGCTCTGCCATGGTTCCCCAGAAATCGGCATACTGCGAAGCATGGTCCTCTACTCCGGGTGTGTCGCTGATGATGCGGAAGCTGAGAAAAGGAACATTGTACAGATAGCAAGTCTGGGCAATGGCGGCAGACTCCATATCAACGGCAAGACCGTCGGGGAAACGTTGCTTGATGGTATCCAGCTCCGTACGGTTGGTGATGAACTGGTCGCCGGTACAGACAAGTCCGCTGTGGATGCGGCTTTCCATTCCGGCTTCGTTCAGCGACAAGGCATGTTTCAACAGAGAGGGACATCCCTCGTAAGAGGCGGGAAAACCTTGCACTTGTCCGTACTCGTTACCGTCGCCGCACCAGACGTCGTGATACACCAGACGTTGGCTTGCCACTACATCCGTCACCTTCAGGCAAGCATCAATGCCGCCCGCCACACCGGTGCTGACGATGCAGTCCGGAGAAAAGCGCCGTATCAGTTCCGAAGCTCCTACCGCTGCACTCACCTTACCGATGCCGCATTGCGTCAAGATTACATGGTTACCGCCCAATGTACCTTCCACATAGCGGAAACTACCATCGCCCGACGTATTCTTATCCTGCAAGCGCTCCACCAACCGGCGGTGTTCGCTGTCCATTGCACTGATTATCCCTATTGTCATATCTATAATAATTTAAGCTTGCATATTACCATTAAAGCACTTTAATCTTTTTTTGGAAAGGCAAAGGTACAACATTCTGCCGATAACGTGACAATAACAATCTGCATTTATGTATCTTTGCCACAAAAGCGAAGATAGGCTGCACCTCAACAGAACTTTTTCACGCAAGCATGAAAGTTCTGTATTCGGTTTGCATTATCTTTGCCCCACGATTGATTAATTGATAACTCATAACTTATAACTCATGAAGAAGCTTCTTCCCGACCTTATTGCCATCCTGGCATTCGTCCTCCTTTCCTTCGCCTACTTCTTCCCGGCGGATATAGAAAACCGTATTCTCTTTCAGCACGACACGGCTGCAGGAGCAGGGGCAGGACAAGAAGTCAAGGAGTATTACGAACAGACGGGCGAACGCAGCCGTTGGACAAACTCGCTGTTCGGCGGTATGCCCATGTATCAGATAGCCCCTTCGTATGACTCCACCAAGTCACTGCAGTGGGTACAGAAAGCCTACCAACTCTTCCTGCCCGACTATGTGTGCCTCACATTCATGCTGATGCTCGGCTTCTACATCCTGCTGCGCGTCTTCGGCATACCGGTCTGGCTGGCCGGACTGGGCGGTATCATGTGGGCATTCTCGTCCTATTTCTTCATCCTGATATCCGCCGGACACATCTGGAAGTTCATCACCCTTGCCTACGTGCCGCCCACCATAGCAGGCATTGTGCTCGCCTATCGTGGGAAACTGCTGTGGGGAGGCATCCTCACCGCCTTGTTCGTGGCCCTGCAAATCACCTCGAACCACGTGCAGATGTCCTATTACTTCTTCTTCGTCATCCTTTTCTTTGTGGGAGCCTACTTCGAGAAAGCATGGCGTACCAAGACATTGCCCCAGTTCTTCAAGGCAAGTGCCGTACTGATTGTAGCAGCCCTCGTCGGCATAGCCGCCAACGTATCCAACCTCTATCACACCTATGCCTACAGCAAAGAAACCATGCGCGGCAAAAGCGAACTGGTGCAGACCGGCGACGCTGCCAAGCAGACCAGTAGCGGGCTGGACCGCGACTACATCACCCAGTGGAGCTACGGCATCGACGAAACACTGACTCTGCTGGTGCCCAACTTCAAAGGCGGAGCATCTGCCGCCCTCAGCCAAAGTGAAACCGCCATGAGCAAGGCAAACCCGATGTACAGCAGTCTGTACGGCTCACTGACACAATATTTCGGTACCCAGCCCATGACGTCGGGTCCCGTCTACGTCGGAGCATTCGTCTTGTTTCTGTTCGTACTGGGATGCTTCATCGTGAAAGGACCGTTGAAGTGGGCATTGATAGGAGCCACCTTCTTCTCCATCGTCTTGTCCTGGGGCAAGAACTTCATGCCGCTGACGGATTTCTTCATCGATTACGTCCCGTTGTACAACAAGTTCCGCGCCGTGTCCTCCATCCTTGTCATAGCAGAGTTCACGATACCTTTGCTGGCTATCTTTGCCCTGAAACGCCTGCTCGAAGAGCCGGAAATCTTAAAACAAGAAAAGAAGCCCCTCGGCATCAGCCTGCTGCTCACTGCAGGCATCGCCCTGCTGCTTGCCGTTGCCCCGGGCAGCATCGGCTCCGGCTACGTGCCCGCCCAAGAGGCACAGATGCTGCAGAATGCCGTCAACCAGCAGATGATACCCGCCAACGAGCTCTCCGGCATCCTTGCCAACTTGGGAGAGATGCGTGCCGAACTCGTCAGCAGCGACGCCCTGCGTAGCTTCATCATCATAGGCATCGGCTGCAGCCTGCTCTGGCTCTATGCAAGCGGCAAGCTGCGTAGCTCGCTGACCATTGCAGGTATCACCATACTCTGCCTGGCAGATATGTGGGGGGTCAACAAGCGCTATCTGAATGATGCCCAGTTCGTGCCCCACTCCATCCGTACGGAAACCTTCACCAAGACGAATACAGACGAGCTGATACTGCAAGATACCAGCTTGGACTATCGTGTATTGAACTTTGCCACCAGCACCTTCGATGACAACAACACCTCCTACTGGCACAAAAGCGTCGGCGGTTATCACCCGGCCAAGCTGCGCCGCTACCAGGAAATGATAGAGCATCACATCTCTCCCGAAATGCAGGCGGCCTACAAGGCCATTGCTACCGCCGGAGGTGAGATGGACAGCGTGGATGCCAATAAGTTCCGCGTACTGAACATGCTGAACACCAAATACTTCATCTTCCCTGCAGGACAGCAAAGACAAACCGTTCCCATCCTCAACCCGCACGCCTACGGCAATGCATGGTTTGTAAACAAGGTGCAGTATGTGAACAACGCCAACGAAGAGATTGACGCCCTGGACAGCATCATACCCACAGAGACAGCCGTAGTGGATGCCCGCTTCAAGGATGTACTGAAAGGTACCACGGAAAGTTATAAAGACAGCCTCTCCAGCATCCGCCTGACAAGTTACGCACCTAACCGCCTGACGTACGAAACGAACAATGCCCAAGACGGTATTGCCGTATTCTCCGAAATCTATTATCCGGACGGCTGGCACGTAACCATCGACGGACAGCCTGTCGAACTGGCACGCGCCGACTATATCCTGCGCACAATGTATGTTCCTGCCGGACAGCACACCATCGAAATGCGCTTTGACCCCACCAGCCTACACGTGACGGAAGGCATCGCCTACGGAGCACTGGCACTGCTGGTGATAGGTATCATCGTGGCAGTGCTGATAGCCAAAAGGAAGTATGTAAAGGCATAAAAAAAATATCATATCATTCCCCCACAAGGACTCGACGCATTCCGCTATTCATACCCTGATACGGAATGCGTCGAGTGCTTATGTCCGTTCCGTTATCCCCTCATGTTTGTTCTGTCATTCCCTTATGTCTGTTCTGTCAACCCCTATATATTGATGAAAAACCACAGCTGTGAAGCATATTCTTCACAGCTGTGGCACGTCTTCTTCACCGCTGTGGAAAAGGCGTATCACAGCCGTGCGCACATGATAAACCCAAAGGCTTCTTAAGACAAACCACCGTGCAAAACACAACAGAAGCCTATGTAACACACAACGGAAGCCTATGCAAGAGACAAGAAAGCCCGGTCAGATGCGCAAAAAAACCGTTTCTACCCTCCCGGGTAAAAACGGTTCAAGTCAATAATACATGAAAAAACGCTATTTAGAGAGAGTCTCTTCTATAACGGAATGGTTCTCTTCCTTCTTCACTCATCATCAGCAGTTCTCCGAACTGACATCAAAGTTAGGGAAGCATAACAAGAACAACAAATAGAATCTACGAAAAGGCATATCTCATCGACAGAACGGAAAAGAATGAACCCTACAATAGGGAAAAGAATGAAAAAAAAGCTATAAACAGTCGGCAGAACGATATATTTCAGTAACTTTGCTAACGTGAAAACAGGCTGCACCCCAGCATAAAAAAATGAACAGTATGGAAACTACCAGACAAAATAAAATAGCCCGTCTCCTGCAGAAGGAACTGAGTGATATCTTCTTGTTGCAAACCAAGTCCATGCCCGGCATACTGATTTCCGTCAGTGCCGTACGCATCAGCCCCGACATGAGCGTGGCACGCGCTTATCTCAGTATATTCCCCTCGGAGAAAAGCGAAGAAATAGTCAAGAACATCAACGGAAACATGAAATCCATACGCTTTGAACTGGGTACCCGCGTACGCCACCAACTACGCATTATCCCCGAACTGAAGTTCTTCGTAGACGACTCACTGGACTATCTGGAACGAATTGATGAACTGCTGAAATAATGTCCCTTCCCTTCTTTATAGCCCGCCGCTACCTCTTCTCCAAGAAGAAACACAATGCCATTAATATCATCTCCGGCATTTCGGTGTGTGGGGTGGCATTGGCTACGTTGGCGTTGGTATGCACCTTGTCCGTGTTCAACGGTTTTCAGGACATGGTGGCAGGCTTTTTCACAGCTTTCGACCCGGAACTGAAAATCACCGTCCGCGAAGGTAAGGTTTTCGACCCGCACGAAGCGTGCATCCGGCAAGTACACGCCCTGTCCGAGATTGACGTGTGGACGGAAACACTGGAAGAGAATGCCATGGTGCAGTACAAAGACCGCCAGGCAATGGCCGTCATCAAGGGAGTGGAGGACAATTTCGAACAGCTTACCTCCATCGACAGCTTGCTCTATGGGACGGGAAAGTTCCTGCTGAGCGACTCGGTGGTGGACTATGGTTTTCTGGGTGTGGAACTTATATCCGAGTTGGGCACCGGCATTCAGTTCGTGGACCCGTTGCAGGTCTATGCCCCCAAACGGAACGTACGGGTAAACATAGCCAACCCCACTGCGGCTTTCAACCGGGAGTATCTCTTCTCGCCCGGCGCCATCTTTGCCGTCAACCAGCAAAAATACGATTCACGCTACATACTGACGTCACTCGACTTTGCCCGCCGTCTGTTCAATTATGACACGGAAGTCTCTGCCATCGAGATGAAACTGAAACCCGGTTCCAACATCGGCTCCGTACAAAAGAAAATAGCAGGCATTCTCGGCGACCGGTTCATTGTACAGAACCGCTACGAGCAGCAGGCCGATGTTTTCCGCATCATGGAAATAGAGAAACTCATCTCTTATCTCTTCCTCACCTTCATTCTGGGTATCGCATGTTTCAATGTCATCGGTTCGCTGTCCATGCTGATACTGGACAAACGGGAGGACGTGGAGACACTGCGCAACCTGGGTGCCGAT
Source organism: Bacteroides sp. AF34-31BH (assembly GCF_003602795.1). Taxonomy (NCBI): domain Bacteria; kingdom Pseudomonadati; phylum Bacteroidota; class Bacteroidia; order Bacteroidales; family Bacteroidaceae; genus Bacteroides; species Bacteroides sp. AF34-31BH. The sequence goes on along the minus strand of NZ_QTLV01000003.1, from coordinate 33,123 downwards.
GACCGGCTCATAGCGCGCATCTTCTTGTTCGAAGGCAGGATGATTTCTGTATTCGGCGCCCTCTCCGGCATTGTTTTAGGATTGTTGCTGTGCTTTCTGCAGCAACGTTTCGGGTTGATTTCATTGGGGGGAGGCAATGGAAGTTTTGTAGTGGACGCTTATCCGGTAAGTGTACATGCCACGGATATTATTCTGGTATTCTTAACGGTCATCACTGTAGGCTTCTTGTCCGTATGGTATCCGGTGAGATACCTCAGCAAGCGGCTGCTGAGAAAAAGATAAAAAAACAGTTACTTCTTACGGATAATCGTCAATCCGTCACGCAGGGGAAGAATGACTTTCTCCACACGCGCATCCCGCGCCACCAAATCATTGAAGGCTTTGATACTGATTGTTTGCAGGTCTGTGCGATGGGGTTGTTCTTCCAGCACATGGCCATCCCACAAGGTATTGTCGGCAATGATATATCCACCGCCGGAAAGGCGGGCGAGCACCATTTCATAATACTCTATGTATTTACGCTTATCTCCGTCAATAAAGGCAAGGTCGAAAGTGAGGTCCAGTTGCGGTACCCGCTCCAAGGCATCGCCAATGTAGAACCTGATTTTATCCGCGTAATCGGAATTCTCCAGCCACGGACGGGTGAAGTCCTCCTGCTCGTCGTTGATTTCAAACGTATGCAGCATCCCGCCCTCCGGCAGTCCTTCTGCTATGCAAAGTGCGGAATATCCGCTATAAGTCCCTATCTCCAGCACCTGCCGGGGACGAATCATCCGTACAAACATCTTGAGCATACGCCCCTGCAAATGTCCGGAAGCCATGCGGGGATATAGCAACTTGACATGCGTGTCGCGATAGAGCGCTTTCAGATAATCGCCCTCATCATCAATGTGCTGCAAAATGTATTCGTCAATCGTCACTTTGTTAATGGATTATAGGTTAGGGATAAGGGATAAGGGATTAGGGGTTAGTTCTGCGCACAATTATTAATTAATCATTAACCGCTAATCCCTAACCCCTTATCCTTAATCCCTTATCCTACAAATATCTGTTACTGTTGGGCAACACACTATCTTCAGCATGTTTCAGGGCATCTTCCACCACGTTGATTTCGAGGAAAGAAGTGCGCGTACCGGCTTTACCGCTACTCAGGTAGCCCACCATGTCCGTAGGACATAAACGGCCTTCCTTCAACAAGCGGCGCAAGGCTGCAAAGTAATACTCCTGCCCGTTGGCAAGTTCGGGCATATAGATAGCTTCCACACCGTAGGAAAGGGCAAGGTGCCGCATGGTCTTTTCCTTGTAGCAGATGGCCAACACCGGATATTTGCCACGGAAAGCGGCAAGGTTACGGGCAGTACGGCCGCTGTAACTGTCGGTGATGATTGCACGGATTTTCAGTTTGGTGGTAGCCTTTACCGCTTGTTTGGCCAGGAACGCAGTCACGTCGTTGCTGTTCTCGTCCAGCGGAATACGGATATCGTTGTCAGACAGCTTGTCTTTCTCCGCTTGGGCGGCAATCTTGGTCATCGTCTTCACCGCTTCTACCGGATACTTTCCATAGGCGGTTTCACCGCTCAACATCAAGGCATCCGTACGATAATAGATGGCATTGGCAATGTCCGTTACCTCCGCACGGGTGGGACGCGGATTGGAAATCATGGTATGAAGCATCTGTGTGGCAACAATCACCGGCTTCTTGGCAAGAATACACTTGCGGATGAGCACACGCTGGATGCCCGGAATACGTTCCTGCGGAACTTCAATACCGAGGTCACCGCGAGCTATCATCACACCGTCGGCTACTTCCAGGATTTCATCGATATTATCAACGCCTTCCTGGTTCTCAATCTTAGCAACAATACGGATATCGCTGTTATGAGCGTCAAGAATCGCCTTGATGTCGAGTATATCCTGCTTATTGCGCACAAAGGAGTGGGCAATGAAGTCTATGTTCTTCTCAATAGCATAAAGGATATTGGTGCGGTCCTTCTCAGTCAGAGAAGGCAGATTGATGCGGACGCCGGGAACGTTGACGCTCTTGCGGCTGCCCAGAGTAGCCTCATTCTGTACTTCGCAGAGCAGGTAGTCGGGGGTCTTCTCTACAACAACCAACTCCAAGTCACCGTCATCAATAAGGATATGGCCGTCCACATTCAAGTCTTTGACGAAATGGGGATAGGATACCGAGATACATTCACGGGTAGTCTCCTGCTCCGGGTTGCCTACCACCTTCACGCGGTCGCCCGCCTTGAAAGGAATGGGCTCAGCCAGAACCGTCGTGCGGACCTCCGGTCCTTTCGTATCCATCAGGATAGCGATGCGGTTGGAAACCGAACGCACATTGTTAATCAACTTCTCGGCACCTTCACGGCCAAGATGTGCAGTATTCATACGTACAACATTCATACCTGCATCGAACAACTGCTTTATAAAATCAACATCACAGCGCTGGTCAGAAATCGTTGCGACAATCTTCGTTTGCTTCAATAACATAATCTATATACCTATTTTATTTAATAATCTTTTAATGCCTCCATGGCCAGACGGTAGGAGTTCAGCCCGAAACCGAGAATGACACCCTTGCAAGCGCAGGAAATCATGGACACATGACGAAAAGCCTCGCGGGCATGTACATTAGAGATATGCACCTCAATCACCGGAGAAGTGACCGAACGGATAGCATCTTGCAGAGCGATGGACGTATGGGTGTAAGCACCCGCATTCAAAATGATGCCGTCCACATCAAAACCTACCTGCTGAATCTTGTCTATCAGCTCTCCCTCAATGTTGGACTGGAAATAGTCAATCTGTACATCCGCATATTTCTTGCGGAGTTCGGCAAGGTAGTCTTCAAAAGTAACGCTACCGTAAATGGAAGGTTCACGTTTGCCCAAGAGATTTATATTGGGGCCGTTAATAATCTGTATCCTCATAACACAATTTTTTATACCTTTGCGGTGCAAAGATAGTGCAAACCGAAAGCAGATGCAAATTTATTTGCAATTTGCTGAAATGCAGCCTATTTTCGCGAAGCAAAGGTAGAAAAAAGAAATGAAATCAGAAGAAAAATCCACGAATAAGGAGAAACAAACGCTGATAATCAGAAAGTACCACCAGTATCTGAAACTGGAAAAAGCACTCTCACCCAATACAGTGGATGCTTACCAAACAGACTTACAGAAGCTGCTGCACTTTCTGGAAGGAGAGGGTATCGCTATCCTTGACACTACCCTGGATGACTTGCAGCATTTTGCCTCCGGACTGCACGACATCGGCATCCATCCCCGCTCGCAGGCACGCATCTTGTCGGGCATCAAGTCATTCTTCCATTTCCTCGTCATGGCCGACTACCTGGAGGGAGACCCCAGCGAACTGTTGGAGGGACCCAAAATCGGATTCAAGCTTCCAGAAGTACTGACAGTGGAAGAGATAGACCGCATCATCTCCGCCATTGACCTAGGCACAAACGAGGGGCAACGCAACCGGGCCATCCTCGAGACTCTATACAGTTGCGGCCTACGGGTATCGGAACTGTGCAACCTGAAAATCTCCGACTTGTATTTCGACGAAGGCTTCATCAAGGTAGAAGGTAAGGGCAGCAAACAGCGCCTTGTACCCATATCGTCCCGTGCCATCAAGGAGATAAGGAACTGGTTCGTGGACCGCAATGGAGGCTGGAAAATCAAGAAGGACTTCGAGGACTATGTATTCCTGGCACGCTGGGGCAAAAATATCTCGCGCATCATGGTATTCCATCTCATCAAGGAACTGGCGAAGAAGGCCGGCATCACCAAAAACATCAGTCCGCACACCTTCCGCCATTCCTTTGCCACCCACCTGCTTGAAGGAGGCGCCAACCTGCGCGCCATACAAAGTATGCTGGGTCACGAATCTATCGCTACAACAGAAATTTACACACATATTGACCGGCACAGATTGCGCAGTGAAATCATAGAACATCATCCCCGCAATATAAAGTACCGCAAAGAGCGGGAAATTCATTAAATTATGATAAAATTGCTGCGCGAGTTAACAAACTGTAATAGGATTTAATATCTTTGCGTTGTTGTGTCCATGCCCAAACAGCACACTAAAATGGAATAGACAAATTTCAATTACAAACAATTAATTTATACCTAAAATGACTAAGAAATTGTATCTGCCGTTTTTAATGGCAATGGTTGTTGCATTAATGACATCGTGCAGCAAAAAGATGGGTGAATTGTCATCAGATTATTTCACCGTAACTCCTCAAGTTCTGGAAGCTGTGGGTGGTAAAGTTCCCGCTACAATCAACGGAAAATTCCCCGAAAAGTACTTCAACAAGAAGGCTGTGGTAGAAGTGACCCCTGTGCTGAAATGGAATGGCGGCGAAGCTAAAGGCCAGTCGGCTGTGTTCCAGGGCGAAAAAGTAGAAGGTAACGACCAGACTATCTCTTACAAGATGGGCGGCAGCTACACTATGAAGACATCTTTCGACTATGTACCGGAAATGGCCAAATCCGAACTGTATCTGGAATTCAAGGCTACAGTAGGCAAAAAGACTGTCACTATCCCTGCTGTAAAAGTAGCTGATGGTGTAATCTCCACTTCTGAGATGCTGGAACAAACATTGGGCAGCGCTAACCCCGCCAATGGTGACGACGCTTTCCAACGTATCATCAAAGAAAAGCATGACGCCAACATCATGTTCTTGATTCAACAAGCCAACGTACGTGCCAGCGAATTGAAGACTGCCAAAGAATTCGGCAAAGAAGTGAAAAACATAGACGAAGCTGAAAACAAGAAAATCAGCAACATCGAAATCTCCGCATACGCTTCTCCCGATGGTGGTGTAGGCTTGAATACTACACTGGCTGAGAACCGCCAGGACAACACGGCTAAAATCATCAACAGAGATTTGAAGAAAGCCAAAATCGATGCAGCAGTAGACACCAAGTATACAGCTCAGGACTGGGAAGGCTTCCAGGAACTGGTATCCAAATCAAACATCCAAGACAAAGAATTGATTCTTCGCGTTCTTTCCATGTATCAGGATCCTGAACAAAGAGAACAAGAAATCAAGAACATCTCTTCTGTTTATAAGACTTTGGCTGACGAAATCCTGCCGCAACTGCGTCGTTCACGCCTGACTTTGAACTACGAAATCATCGGTAAGTCTGACGAAGAAATCGCAAACCTCGCCGACAGCGATGCCAAGCAGCTGAACATCGAAGAATTACTGTATGCCACCACCTTGACTAAAGATGCTGCCAAGCAAGAAGCCATCTTCACAAAAGCTACTCAAATCTACCCGAACGATTTCCGTGCTTACAACAACTTAGGTAAACTGGCTTATCAGGCTGGTGATCTTGACAAGGCTGAAAGCTACTTCAAGAAAGCTCTCTCCATCAAGGATGCTCCTGAAGCAAACATGAATCTCGGTCTGATTGCCTTGACCAAGGGCGACAGAACAGCAGCAGAAAGCTATCTGAGCAAGGCTTCCGGTTCTAAGGAACTGAACGAGGCATTGGGTAATCTGTATGTTGCTCAAGGACAGTACGACAAGGCTGTCAGCTCATTTGGCGACACTAAGACTAACAGCGCTGCTTTGGCACAAATCCTGGCTAAGGACTACAACAAGGCTAAGAACACACTGGCTGCTATCGAAAGACCAGACGCTTATACTGACTACCTGATGGCTGTACTTGGCGCAAGAACCAACAATACATCTATGGTAACCAGCAGTCTGAAGAATGCCATTGCAAAAGAACCGGCTTTGGCAAAGAAGGCTGCTTCTGACCTGGAATTCGCCAAATACTTCACTAACACAGACTTTATGAATATCATCAAATAATAAAGGTTAGATTGAAAAGAACGTGCCCGGCATAGAAATATGTCGGGCATTTCTTTTTATTCACACCAAAAAGAAGTATTTTCGCGACGAAGTATCAGAAAAAGAACCGGAATGAAGAAAATCTATCTTGCATACCTTCTGCTTATTATATTGTCTGCCTGCGGCAGCAAAAATACAAATTCAGTCTACCTAAATGGTGAAATCAAAGGGCTGGGGAATGATACCCTTTATATATATGGTACGGACAAGTTCTATAACCGTATGGACACTCTGCTTGTCAAGGATGACAAGTTATCTGCAACCCTCACCACCGACACACTTGCCTCTACATGGTTGCAATTCAGTGACGGTACGGAATATCCGCTTTACCTGGACAAAGGAGACAACATAAAGATAAAAGGTTCTGCCGCCGAACTTACTTCACTGGAAATCACGGGGAATGTTCCCAATGAAGAACTGACCGCCTTTCAGAAAGAGTTGAAAGGTTTGAGTACTCCCTCGGAGAAAGCATTGGAAGAAAAAGCAGAAGCCTTCATCAACAGCCATCCTTCTTCACTGGTAAGTATCTATCTGCTGGAGAAATATTTCGTGCAAAAACCGCAACCGGACTTCTCCTTAATCAAAGAAATGACAGAACACATGACCGGAGGCCTGAAAGACCGCCCATATGTGGACGAACTGCTTGACCTTATCCAAGAAGAAGAGAAGGTATCCGTCGGGAAAACCATCCCTTACGTCAACCTGCCCAATACCAAAGGCACACAAATCAGCCGTACTAGCTTTAAGGACAAATATCTGTTGATACATTTTTGGGCATCTTGGGACCCGCAAAGCATGGAAGCCAACGCTGCCCTGCGCCGGATTTACAAGAAAGAAGAAAAGAACAAGCTATTCGCACTCTGGGGCATTTCCTTGGATATCGACAGAAAGGAATGGGAAGAAGCAATCAAAAGAGATACTCTGAAGTGGGAACAGAGTTGTGATTTCTCCGGATGGAACACAGCGCCCATCAAACAGCTCGCCATACAAGCATTGCCTGCCAATCTGTTCCTTAGCCCTTCCGGAAAAATTGAAGGGAAGAATATGAGTGAGGAAGACATCAAAAAGAAACTGGAGGAGATAGAGCAAAAGGAAAAAGAGAAGAAAGAGAGTGAAAAGAAACTCAAAAAACAAAACCGACGGTAGCCTATCCTGCCATCACTAACCCCTAATCACTAAAAACGTGCTCATAAAAGTTTTTGGAGCGGCTGTTCAAGGTATTGACGCAACCCTCATCACCATTGAAGTCAACAGTTCCAGAGGCTGTATGTTCTATTTAGTCGGTTTGCCGGACTCTGCGGTCAAAGAAAGCCATCAACGTATCATATCTGCTTTGCAGGTCAACGGCTACCGGATGCCGACCAGCAATATTGTCATCAACATGGCTCCGGCTGACATCCGCAAGGAAGGTGCAGCTTACGATTTACCTTTAGCCATCGGCATACTTGCCGCCAGCGAAGTTATCCAGTCCGATAAGCTGGAACGCTATCTGCTGATGGGTGAACTAAGCCTTGACGGCAGCCTGCAACCTATCAAAGGAGCACTCCCCATTGCCATCAAGGCCAGAGAACTGGGGTTTGAGGGTATGATTGTACCGCAACAGAATGCTCACGAAGCGGCAGTAGTAAACAATCTGAAAGTGTACGGAGCGGGAAATATCAAGGAAGTTATAGAATTCTTTAATGGCACGCAGGAATTAACCCCTACGTTAGTCAACACCCGCGAGGAATTCTATTCCCAGCAGAGCAACTTCGATTTCGACTTTGCAGAAGTAAAAGGACAGGAAAATGTGAAACGAGCCTTGGAGGTAGCTGCTTCGGGCAGCCACAATATACTTCTCATCGGTTCGCCGGGCAGCGGTAAGTCCATGCTTGCCAAGCGTCTGCCATCTATACTTCCTCCCCTCTCTTTGGGAGAGAGTCTGGAAACGACCAAGATTCATTCTGTTGCCGGAAAGTTGGGCAAAGACGGTGGACTCATCTCGAAACGCCCGTTCCGCGCCCCTCACCACACCATTTCTACGGTAGCGATGACCGGTGGAGGAAGTTTCCCCCAGCCCGGTGAAATCAGTCTGGCACATAACGGAATTTTATATCTTGATGAACTGCCAGAGTACAGCCGTAACGTATTGGAGGTTCTTCGCCAACCGCTGGAAGATAGGAAGATTACCGTGTCACGCATCCGATGCAATGTAGAGTACCCGGCAAGTTTTATGCTGGTAGCCTCTATGAATCCGTGTCCATGCGGGTATTACACGCATCCCACCAAGGCTTGTGTGTGCAGTCCCGGACAAGTACAAAAGTACCTGAACCGCATATCCGGACCTTTGCTCGACCGTATTGACCTGCAAATTGAAGTCACCCCACTCCCCTTTGAAGAGATGGCAGATTCTCGCCCCGGCGAATCGAGCGCCACCATACGCGAGCGTGTGATACGTGCCCGACAAATTCAAGAAGCAAGGTATGCAGACATTCCCGGCATATATTGTAATGCCCAGATGAACAGTAAACTGCTTGCCCGCCACGCCCGTCCGGATGACAAAGGACTTGCCATGCTCAAAACTGCCATGAACCGCCTAAACCTTTCGGCCCGCGCCTACGACCGTATATTGAAAGTATCACGCACCATCGCCGACCTGGAAGGCTGCGAATTGATACAGCCGGCACACTTGGCGGAAGCTATCGGATATAGAAATCTGGATAGGGAGGACTGGGCAGGATGAAAAAGGGATTAGGGATTAGCGGTGAGCGATTAACAGTCAGCCCCTTTAATCCCTAATCTCTAACCCTTATTTCTCTATCCGAATGCGCGCATCCACCGCTATCACCTGCTTTTCAGTCGCCAACAATGGATTGATATCCATCTCCTTGATTTCCGTTGCAAAGCGCAGCAAGGTGGAAAGCCGTACAATAATTTCGGCAAATTTATCTTCATTCACTCCCTTCTGCCCACGCGTACCTTTGATAATCTTATAGGCACGCAACGAGTGAATCATGGAGTAAGCCTCCTCGTAGGACAACGGTGCAAGACCGGAAGATATATCCTTCAGCACCTCCACAAAAATACCGCCCAGGCCGCAGAGTACCACATGTCCGAACTTCTCTTCATATTTGGCACCGATAAACAATTCCGTCCCTTTCAACATCGGCTGCACCATGATAGCACTAGCTTCGGGAATCTGCATCATACGGTCGAATTCCAATGCCAAATGCTGTTCACTCTTGATATTGAGCACAACACCGCCCACATCCGACTTATGCACCGGCCCCACCACCTTTGCCACCACCGGGAATCCCGTGCGACGCGCAAAGGCAAGCACTTCTTCCTTGTTGTCCGAAACAAACTCCTCCACAATAGGAATACCTGCAGAGCGGAGCAATGCCTGCACATAGTGCGGTGCGATATAACCGTCCGCAGGAATGGAATCTATAATCCGGCGGATACGGGGAACATCCACTCCAAAGAGCTCGATTTCATTATTGGCAGGCCGCGGGGCGTTCATTATCCGCGAAAGTGCCGTGCCCAAAGTCACTTCATCGGCAAAGTTCACATGGCCTTTTGCCAGAAAAGCAGCAACCTCGGCTCCCGCCGTATTGATGGAAGGAAGAATCGGAAAAATCGGCTTCTTGCAATGCAGCATCTTCTCGTGCAGCACATCATACATTTCAAACATGGTCACCAGCCCCGGAGTGCCGAAAATAGCCATTACAGCATCAATATTGTCAAACTTCTCCTCACAATACTCCAGACAGAGGCGCAGATGTTCCGGCGTACCCGTAGCCAGAATATCAATGGGATTCCCCACAGCCGCACCGGGGAAAAGCTTACCCTTAAGTTCCTCCACCACCGGTCCTTCCAGTTTCGGAACATTCAGTCCGCCCTTACTCAATGCATCGGTCAGCATCACTCCCGGACCGCCGGCATGAGTAATGATGGCGAAGTTTTTCCCTTTCAGTTCCGGCAGTGTGAAGATACAACCTACGGTCGTCAGCTCCTCGCGCGAATAGCAACGCACAATACCCGCCTTACGGAACAAGGCCTCTACCGCCGAATCGCTACTGGCAATGGCCCCCGTATGCGAACTCGCCGCCCGGCTGCCGCTTTCGCTACTGCCCGCCTTGATGGCCGCAATCTTGCAGCCCTTCTTGATGAGCGAGGATGCATGAAACAGCAGACGGTCAGGGTCACCGATACTCTCTATATAAAGAAGTTTTATTCTGGAATCCGCTTCCGGATTGAAGTGTTCGTCCATGTATTGCAACACATCCTCCACGCCGATTTGCTTGGCATTGCCCACAGACCATACAGAGTTGAATTGCAATCCCTTGGTCACGGCGCTCTCCAATATGAACACCGCTGTGGCACCGGAGCTGGAAATCAGGTCCACCCCTTGCGGATGCAGTTGCGGGATGGGCTGGCTGAATACACTGTGATGCCACGAGTTCATAAAACCGATACAGTTGGGGCCTATCAGAGAGGCTCCATACCGGTTCACCGTTTCCAGTATGCGATCTTCCAGCACAGCACCCTCATGGGTCTCCTCACCAAAACCGGCAGAAAGGATAATGAACGCCTTCACCTGCTTCTCCGCAGCAAGCATCTCCACCGCATCGGGACAAAGCGCGGCAGGTATGGCAAGGATGGCTAGGTCCGTATCGGGAATGTCCTTCACATCCGCAAAGGCAGCAACACCCTGCACTTCAGTCTCTTTCGGATTCACGGCACGAAGCTCACCGGTATATCCGCCGCTAAGCAGATTTTTCAGGATAGCCCCTCCGGGTTTGTGTACATTGTTGGATGCCCCCACTACCACAATACTGGCCGGGTGAAGTAATTGGCTTGTTATCATAGTCTGTTTTACATTAAGTTAATGATTCATGCACAAATATACATTTTCCATACATAAAAGCAATCGGTAAAAGAGAAAATAAGCTTAATCCCTTTGCAAAATATAAATAAGTTTACGGAAGTATATATATTTGTGCCATCAATAACAATACGCAGAAAACTACCCTATATGGAAAGCCGTGTCAAAGAGATAGATTATCTGAAATGCATCTTCATCACCCTGATGATTATCTTCCACCTTGTATATATAGGCGACAAGTATCCGTATGCGAAACAAATCGTCTATACGTTCCACATGTCCGCTTTCCTGATTATTTCGGGCTATCTGGCCAATAACCGGAAGGATGCCCGAAGCTTTCTCCGCAAGTTTCTATGGATTTTCATTCCGTATGCCTGCATGGAGGCGGCCTATACGGTGATGTCGCATTTCCTGCCCGTACGCGAAAGTGTAGATGCCATTACTCCTACCGTATTGCTCGACAAGATATTCCTCCATCCGATGGGGCCTTACTGGTATCTGCATACACTGATTCTGTGCAGCCTCATCTATTATATCACATTCCGCTATGTACGGCTGTCGGTTGTCTCCCGGCTGGTTGTGACCGGTGTCTGCCTGTTTGCCCTTTCCCATTGGGGAGGATTGATGAACTTCTCCAATGCCCTCTATTTCCTTATCGGCATGACAGTGAGCCAAAGCGGGCTTCGTTTTACACAAGTCTTTCGCGCCACAACCTTCGCCATTGTTCCATTCGTAATACTATGCTGTTTTCCCGCCAATCTGGATAGGGGTACTCTGGCAGGAGTCGCCATCACCTGGCTTTCCATCAGCCTGCTGTTGGCAGCCTACGGCTATCTGCCGGTACAAGCCAAACGGCTTTCCTTCTTTATAGGGCGCAATACGCTGGTCATACTCCTTTTCTCACCCATTTTCACCATTCTGTCCAAGGCGTTTCTGCCCGTGTTCGCCTTCGACCCTACGGGGATGCTGTTCCTTGTCACTGCCACCGCCTTCACTCTTAGCGGCTGCATGGGTATGGCGTGGGCTATGGACAAGATGCACGTTTCCAGATTCTTCTTCGGGAAGAGGACTATATTGTGTTGAGACGGTTCACGTCTTCGCACACAAAGGGAAGTTTCACCACAAACTCCTTTTCGTCCTTAAGAATCTCCACCAGCGTGCCGTATAGGGCATACTGCCGTTGCAGGTTCTTCAATCCCGCTCCATTACTGGCCACATAGTTGCGCAACTGAAGATTGTTGCGTACCGTAATCCCTTCGTTTCCTATGGATATATGGACTATCAGCGGCGACTTCTTTGTACTGATATTATGCTTCAAGGCATTCTCCACAAGCATCTGTATGCTGGCAGGAATGACGAGACAATGATGATTCCGCAAATCATCTTCTATCTCCACATGCAGCGCATCGCCAAAGCGGATATGCTCCAGGTATAAGTACGACTCTACGAACGCCAGCTCTTCCTGCACGGTCACCATAGCCCTGCCGTGCGTAGTAAGCAGATAGCGGTACACCGTAGACAGCTTCTTGGCAAACCGGTTCGTCTTTTCGGTATCCTGATAAGCAAGGGAGGCAAGGACATTCAGACTATTGAATAAGAAATGGGGATTAATCTGGTTTTTCAGCACCTCGAACTGATACAGCGCCTTCTCCTTCTCGATGACAGCCATCTGCTTCTCCATCTCCGAACGTTGCAGGCTATAGAAGAATATCTCTATCTGCAGAACGATAATCCAGTTCCACGGCACTACCGGCAGGGAGTTTCTCAGGATATGCCAGAAATTTCCATGCCCGCCCATCAGCAGGAAGTTCAAGATGTACGTCAACAGAACAGCCAGTGCAGTGGTCAACACGATATCCACCAGAATCCTCACCGCATTGTTGCGCTGTTTCAGTCTTTTATATATCAAGTTGATAACCCCAAAGTCGATGAACCCCAGCCCTATGCACAAAGGAAGATTCAGAAAGAACTGCACCATGATATTCGCATACCACGGCTTACCGCTGATGACGTTATAAACGCACCCTATGACAAGCAACGAGACGGAAACCGTCAGTATAAAAAGGAATATGTATCTCTTATGCCTCATAACTTATAACTCATACCACTCCGTCCACCCATTTCAAGAAATCGGCCACGCGACTGCGGCTCACCAATACCTCGTGCGGGCACTCTGGCTCGAAGTAAAGCTTCAAGCGACTGCCGAAGTACCTGGAACTCTTCCGGATGGACCTAATGTTGGATATGCAGCTCCTTGAAACCCTAAAGAAAACATCCCTATCCAGCATTCCCTCCAACTGGTCCAGCGAGTAGCTGATGATATACCGTTTCCCGGAGAAGAGGTGCAGATAAGTCAGCTTGTCCTCACTATAAAAGAAAGCGACATCCGGAGTTTCTACGTAGCGGAAGGTATCGCCCACCTGCACCAGAAAACGGTTCTTCTTGTTGGCTGCCAAGTAGCCGAGTTCCAGTTGCCGATATTCGGGAGCCGCAGAACGGAGGGCACTGTTGCGCTCGAACTTGCACAAGGCTGCTTCTAGGTCGCTTTCTTCAATGGGTTTCAGCAGATAGTCGATGCTGTTTACCTTGAAAGCCTTGATGGCATATTCGTCGTAGGCGGTGGTGAAGATAACGGGCAAATCGACGGGACACTGCTCGAATATCTCAAAGCTCAACCCGTCGGACAAGCGGATATCTACAATCATCAAGTCCAGGCTGCCCTGACGCAAGAGCAGTACAGCCTGCTCCACGCTCTCTGCCCAGCCCGCCAACTGCCAGGAAGGGCGCAGCCGTTGCATCATACGCTTCAGCTCTTCGTAGGCGAAGCGCTCATCTTCTACTAATAAATACTTTACCATAAAACGTGTCTGTTATTGCGACAAAGATACTATTTTACCTCTTGTCTTTACTAAAATGGCATTTGTCATTTCAGCGTATACCTGAATCCCACCGTCAGGCGCAGAGTCGGTCTGAAGCAAGGCTCGTCCTCATCGTTCTTGAAGTTATTGAGAAAACCTTTCAAACTACGGTCCGACATACTTATTCCGCGTATCCAGTTACCGCCTACTCCCAGATAAACAGCCGTCTTCCTACTCAACTGGTACGAAGGACTGATGTATGACCTCAGCATGACGGTAGAATAGATTTTCGATTTCCCGTCGACTTCCATCACGGCAGACATGCCGTCCATATCGAGGGCGGTCAGTTCCAGCTTCAGCTTCTTGTTCAGCCAGGTGGCGACGGACACTTTCATGCCGCTGGACATATCCACTTTCAGCTCATACCTGCCGGCATTCCTCCAACTGAAGTACATCATGGGCAGTATCATCGGGATACCGTAAGAGTTCGTCAACCCCGCACCGATGCCCAAGTCGAGGTTCTTCCGCAGTTTATAGACAAAGATGATTGCTCCATTAGCCAGTAGGGTCTTCATGGAAACCCCGTCCAACGGGGCATAGACACCGCCGCCCACAGAGGCTATGATACTCCACTTGTCGGACAGGGGACGGATGTGGGAGATATTCAGACTGGCATTCAGCAGATTGTCCGGATTCAACTCCCGCGCCTGTCCCTTATTATGGAATACGCCATAGGCAGCATTGACGGTTGCCGACCACGCCACCAGCCTGCCCTTGTCGTCATGCCTGACGGAAAGCGGCAGGTTATACCTTCCCGATACCATCATCAGGCTGCCCGAACCATACTCGTTGCCGAGGTCATCCTTCAACGAACTTTCGGGCAGATAGTCGTAACTGATATAGCCTTGCCCCCGGCAGCAGAACGGCCACGCCGCAAGCCACAACACCAATAGAATCACAGAGTTTGTCTTCATGGGAATATGCAAATGTTTTCTGCAAATATAGTCCTGCGGCAAGTAAGCGGGAAGCATTTACGGACGGGGTGCGGAATGGGGAGGACGAAATGCGGAAACCGGAAGGCGGAATGATTCCATGTTTTACGTTACGCATTTCACGTTACGTAAAATACATAATATTTTCGGGATAAAACAAATATCAGGTGAAGCACCCATCAATCTCCAAACTAATTGTACCTTTGCGGAACTTTAAACAAAAAAATGATGAAAGAAGAAACTTTCGATTATTCCAAAGTTCCCCATAACTTCGGCTTATGCGCTACTGACACATGCCCTTATACTGACACCTGCCTGCGCCGGATTGCATATACGTATGCACCCTCAAACAACATCTTCCTATATGTACTGAATCCGAAAGCAATAGAGTCCACAGCGGGAAAATGCAAATATTATTGCTCGAATAAGAAAGTGCGCTATGCCAAAGGCTTTATCCATACGGCAGAAGCCATCTCTGTCGGCCAGTCCGGCACGTTCCGCTACCGGCTCATCGGCTTATGGGGTATCCGAAGATATTATCAGAAGCGGAAAGGGGAAACTTTGCTCTCACCAACCGAGCAGCAACAAGTCATTGCAATTGCCCGTAACTTAGGACTCCAACGGGCGGAGTACTTCGACGCTTATGTAGAAGAGTACGACTTCACATGACGGCTCCGGTCACCTCACATGATAACTCCGGTTACCCCAAACGGTAACTTCATTTACACTACGAGGTAAAAGGCTTTACACTATGGTGTAACGACCGTTACAATATGGAGTAACGGCCGTTACACCCTATGGTAAACTGCTTTACATTAGAAGGTAAACAAGCGGTAAATACAATACGCTGATTTAAAGGGAAGTATTCAGTATAAGATTATGGCAGTATTTCACCTTCCGCTGTCACCTTTACGTAGATTTCCCTTTCCCCTTGCTCCATCTCTACCAAAAAGTAACTGCCATCGGGAGTCTCAATAAAGTCGGCATCATCAATGACATAACCGGGATGGGCAGCCGTAACGGCGTTCTTCACTACATCCTCCAGATGTCTCTTACTGATATCCCAGATAGTATAGGCCCATGCACCCTCAGCGGTGAACATCACATCCTTGCTGATACTTCCGTGCACGATTTCGACTTCCGTCATACCGTTCTTTTCTTTTTCAATATCCACAATGCGGGCATTGGGATATTTCTCTGCTATAAAATCTTTGATGGCAGCGGAAATATCAGAAGGGAGATAATCTTCGGGAGAACCGCCGTTGTGCGCATCGGCCACTTCCTTCACCAGAATGCCGTCCTCCGAATAATAGAGGTCCATTTCCTGATTACCTTTCTCCACTTCGATGATGTAGACAACAGTCATTTCCTTACGTTCCAGCTTGTCTACATCTTCCACCTTCCATACATTATAATAGGTACTACTCTCGTAAGAGCTTCTCACCGGAGCGGGAAGGTCTGCATAACGGAGGTCGGTTTCGGTCATCTGCCATACACCGTCTTTGGTGAACCAGGCCTCCTTTTCGAAATTGTCCTCATGGAAATCAGCCACATAATATGCACCTTTTGTTTCCCATTCTATACGCTGGGCATTGGGATGCTCCTTGGCCAACGCATTACTCAGTTCCGCGGGCACGGAGATTCCGTCGTTGTCGTCATCATCA
Source organism: Bacteroides sp. AF34-31BH (assembly GCF_003602795.1). Classification (NCBI taxonomy): domain Bacteria; kingdom Pseudomonadati; phylum Bacteroidota; class Bacteroidia; order Bacteroidales; family Bacteroidaceae; genus Bacteroides; species Bacteroides sp. AF34-31BH. Next base: position 16,864 of record NZ_QTLV01000003.1, on the reverse strand, counting down.
CAGCTTTGCAAGGCAAAGGCAAACACGCCTAACGCCAATAATAAGAAGTACTTTTCCAGTTTCATAGTCATTTCGTTTTTTTACATTATCAATACCAAGTTTGTTCATTTTGTATGGCAAAGATGAAGCCTAAATCTGGAAAGAATCTGGAAGAATACTCATATTTTGCAGAAAACAGCTATCTTTGTGCCACTAAAAGCGTTCATAACAAAAGAGATACATAATAACACAATGGAAAAGAAATTCAAACGTACCACCGTGACCTCGGCATTGCCGTATGCCAACGGCCCGGTTCATATCGGACACCTGGCAGGCGTTTATGTTCCTGCCGACATTTATGTCCGCTACCTGCGACTGAAAAAGGAAGATGTAATCTTCATCGGCGGCTCCGACGAACACGGAGTGCCCATCACCATCCGCGCCAAGAAGGAAGGCATCACCCCGCAAGACGTGGTGGACCGCTATCATACGCTTATAAAGAAGTCTTTCGAAGAGTTCGGCGTTTCCTTCGACGTGTACAGCCGTACTACTTCAAAGACGCATCACGACACGGCTTCCGACTTCTTCCGCAAGCTGTACGATAAGGGAGAATTCATCGAAAAGACCAGCATGCAGTATTACGACGAAGAAGCCAAGACCTTCCTTGCCGACCGCTACATCACCGGCGAGTGCCCCCACTGCCATGCCGAAGGCGCTTACGGCGACCAATGCGAGAAGTGCGGCACCAGCCTCAGCCCCACGGACCTGATTAATCCGAAGAGTGCCATCAGCGGCAGCCAGCCCGTGATGCGTGAGACGAAGCACTGGTATCTGCCGCTGGACAAACACGAGGAATGGCTTCGCCAATGGATTCTGGAAGACCATAAGGAGTGGCGTCCCAATGTTTATGGCCAATGCAAGAGCTGGCTCGACATGGGCTTGCAGCCGCGTGCCGTGAGCCGCGACCTGGATTGGGGTATTCCCGTTCCCGTAGAGGGCGCCGAGGGCAAAGTGCTCTATGTATGGTTCGACGCCCCTATCGGCTACATCAGCAACACCAAAGAGTTGCTGCCCGACACATGGGAGAAATGGTGGAAAGACCCCGAAACGCGTCTGGTACACTTCATCGGAAAAGACAATATCGTGTTCCACTGCATCGTGTTCCCCGCCATGCTGAAGGCAGAGGGTAGCTACATCCTGCCGGACAACGTGCCGAGCAACGAGTTCCTGAACCTGGAGGGCGACAAGATTTCCACTTCACGCAACTGGGCGGTATGGCTGCACGAGTATCTCGTTGACTTCCCCGGCAAGCAGGATGTGCTGCGCTACGTGCTGACCGCCAACGCACCGGAGACAAAAGACAACGACTTCACCTGGAAGGACTTCCAGGCACGTAATAACAACGAGCTGGTTGCCGTTTATGGCAACTTCGTGAACCGCGCCCTGCAACTCACCAAGAAGTACTTCGACAGCGTAGTGCCCGCCGCAGGCGAACTGAACGACTACGACCGCGAGACGCTGAAAGAATTTGCCGACGTCAAGGCAGAAGTGGAGAAGTTGCTGGACGTATTCAAATTCCGCGACGCACAGAAGGAAGCGATGAACCTTGCCCGCATCGGAAACAAATACCTGGCAGACACCGAGCCGTGGAAGCTTGCCAAGACAGACATGGAGCGCGTAGCCACCATTCTCCACATCTCGTTGCAGTTGGTCGCCAACCTTGCCATTGCTTTCGAACCGTTCCTGCCCTTCAGCAGCGAGAAGCTTCGCAAGATGCTGAACATGGACAGCTTTGACTGGGCAGAGCTGGGACACACCGACCTGTTGCCTGCCGGACATCAGCTGGGCACCCCCGAACTGCTGTTCGAAAAGATAGAAGACGACGTCATCCAGGCACAAGTAGACAAGCTGCTTGCCACCAAGAAGGCAAACGAAGCCGCCACCTACAAGGCAAACCCCATCAAGCCGACCATCGCCTTCGAAGACTTTGAAAAGCTGGATATCCGCGTAGGTACAGTGCTTGAATGCGAGGCAGTGCCCAAGATGAAGAAGCTGCTGAAGTTCAAGATTGCCGACGGGCTGGAAAACCGCACCATCGTCAGCGGCATTGCCCAGCACTACAAACCGGAAGAACTGGTAGGCAAGCAAGTGCTGTTCATCGCCAACCTCGCTCCACGCCAATTCAAGAACGGGCTGGTAAGTGAGGGAATGATTCTCTCTGCCGAGAATTATGACGGCTCGCTGGCGGTGACTTCACTGCTGAAAGAGGTGAAGCCGGGCAGCGAGGTGAAATAAAACAGTAACAAGGTAACGAGTTAACAAGGCTACAAGGAGGAAGGAAAAGCCTCGTGGCCTTGTTAACTCGTTGCCTTATCAACCAATAAACTATGTCCGATACATCACTCAAAGAAAAAACAGCCAAAGGCCTCTTCTGGGGAGGATTCAGCAACGGCATACAGCAGTTGTTAAATCTGGGATTCGGAATAGTCCTTGCCCGTCTGCTGGATGCTTCGGATTATGGTATGGTAGGGATGCTTACCATCTTCTCCGCCATTGCCGCCGCCTTGCAGGAGGGTGGGTTCATTTCGGCACTGACCAACCGGAAGGAGACTTTGCACAAGGATTACAACGCCGTGTTCTGGTTCAGCCTGATGTGCAGCACTACTATATATATATTACTCTTCTTTGCCGCACCGCTGATTGCCGACTTCTACGATACGCCCGAGCTGATACCGCTGTCCCGTCTCTCCTTCTTGGGATTCGTCATTTCCAGCATGAGCATTGCACCGAGGGCATATCTATTCAAGAACCTCAGAATCAAGGACACTACCGTCATTTCTATTTCAAGTCTGATAGTCTCCGGTATTGTGGGCATCACATTGGCGGCAAACGGATTCGCCTATTGGGGGATTGCATTGCAAAGCATCTCTTTCATCACCGTAATGACGATTCTTAACTTCTACTTCTCGCATTGGAGACCCCGCTTCCGGTTCGACTTCACACCCATTAAGGAGATGATAGGGTTCAGCAGTAAGATAATCATTACGAATATCTTCACCATAATCAATAACAATTTGTTTTCCGTCTTGTTGGGTAAGTTCTATTCGGAACGGGAAGTGGGTAACTTTACGCAGGCAAACAAGTGGAACGGCATGGGACATACCACGATTACGGGCATGATAAACGGCATTGCACAACCCGTCTTTACCCGGGTTGCCGACGACAAGGCACGGCAACTTGCCGTATTCAGAAAGCTGCTGCGCTTCACCGCCTTTATCTCTTTCCCCGCCATGCTGGGATTGAGCTTGGTATCGAAAGAACTGATTATAATCACTATCACGGAGAAGTGGCTGCCCAGTGCCGATATCTTGCAACTGTTATGTATTTGGGGAGCATTTATTCCCGTCATCAATCTGTTCTCCAACCTGCTCATCAGCCGGGGGCATTCTTCTATCTATATGTGGAGCACCATCAGCTTGAGCCTGCTGCAAATAGTAGCTGTATGTGCCATATACCCATACGGGTTGGAATGGATGCTGCGTATTTTCGTCATTATCAATATCGGCTGGCTGTTTGTATGGTTCCGTTTTGTCAAGAGGGAGATAGGATTAAGACTGCGCGATATGCTGAAAGACATCTCTCCTTATCTCTCCCTATCCATTGTACTCGTAGTATCAACTCACTATGCCACTCAGCCCATAGAAAACCTATACTTAAATATGGCAGCCAAAATCATTATGGTAGCTGGGCTTTATGCACTGGTTTTGTGGAAACTACAATCTACCATCTTCCGGGAAAGCATTGAATTCCTCTTAAAGAAAAAAAGAGTATGAGCCGCATAGCCTACATCATATCCGCCTACAAGGATGCCCCACACTTGGCACGCCTGGTTGCCGCACTGGATGACCGGGCAGACTTCTACGTGCACATCGACCTCAATGCCGATATACACCCTTTTGAAGAAGCCTTGGTAGACAAGGTCACTTTCGTGCCCCGCCACCGGATAAGCTGGGGAGGATGGGAACAAGTGGAATATCAGAAAGAATTGCTTGCCGCCGTATTGCACAGCGGCATCCCCTATACCCGTGTAGTATGCCTGAGCGGGCAAGACTATCCGTTATGGAACAACAACGCCATCCACCGCTATTTCGAGGAGCATCAAGACACTGAATTCATCGGCGGTTTCAACCTGACACACTGCACCGTGAAACAGCAGTTGCACAAGATAACCCATTACCACCCTTTCCGTGACCTGCCTTGGAAGAGTATATGGTGGAAGAACAAACTCATCGTAGCATCGCGCAAGCTGGCACAGATACTCCCCATCCGGAAAGCCCCTTTTGCCCCCTTGGAAGGCAAGCAGGCAGATGTCTATTTCGGTTCCGACTATTGGGCCATCACGTTGCCCTGCGCACGATATGTATATGAAAAGTTGTGCACGGAGGAGAAGCTGGTGAAGTATTTCAGAACCAGCTTTGTACCCAGCGAACTGTGCATACAGACCATCGTATTCAACTCCCCTTTTGCCTCAAAAGGGCTTCTTTTAGAGGGAGAATACCCCGGACTTACCCGTCTCACCCCCTTGCACTACATAGACTACGGCGCATCCATCCGCGTGATGACACTCGAGGACCTGCCGGTATTGCAGCAGTCTGGAAAGATGTTCTGCCGGAAAGTGGTAAGCGGGGAGTCCGACACACTGATAGAAAAACTCAAGTCCGATTTCGCAAAAGAAGATTGAAATGGAAAGTGCTCCTTTCAACTATTATCATTATTTTTGCAGACATCAATCAAAAATGGTATCCATGGTGAAGCAATATACCCCAGAAGAACTGACCCAACTACATCAGGTGCTATACGAAATACTGGAAGAGATTGTGCGCATCTGCGACAAACACAATATTCCCTATTTTGTAATCGGCGGAACAGCAATAGGGGCACTCTATGACAAAGCGATTCTTCCTTGGGATGACGACATAGATATAGGTATGAAACGGGAAGACTACAATAAGTTTCTCCAGATAGCCTCCCAAGAACTGAGAGAACCATACTTTCTTTCATGGATACATACCGACCCTCATAGTCCTTATTACTTTGCCAAAGTCAAGAAAAACAACACCTTGTTTGTCGAAGAGATGTTTAAAGATGTACCTATGCATCAGGGAATCTTTGTCGATATATTCCCTTTTGACCGTATTCCAAACAATAAGCTATTAAGGAAGATACAATATGAAGCCGTCAACTTTCTGAAATGCTGCCTGATGGGAAAAGAGGTATGGCTATGGAAACACTTCGGAAAATGTCAAATATCCAACCCTACCAATCGTGGAGCTGTTGCCTGCCTTCTGAACCGGATAGTTGATATGACACTCTCTAAAAAGACAATCTACCGTTTGATGGTGATAATGCAAAGTTGTTTCAACTCATGGAAAACTTTGTATTACAACAATGTGATTACCACTACCGACCATGTTTTGGAGACGAGTCTCAACCATTTACAACCAATCAAATTCGGTCCACTTTATCTGAAAGCACCTGATGGATTGGAAAACTTTCTACGGTACAACTATCCCACTTTACACCGGTATACAGAAGAAGAGCAGGACAAGATAAACAATCATTATCCGGCAGTTCTTTCTTTCAACATACCAAATGACCATATAGCCACCTCCTAATCCAACAAAATTGCCATGAAACCAGCCCTTGTAGATGTATCTGTACTGATTCTTTTCTTCAACCGCCCCAAACTGCTGGCGCAAGTATTCGAACAAGTGAAGAAAGCACGCCCCGCACGACTGTTTCTCTATCAGGACGGCCCGCGCGGCGAGCGTGACATGCCGGGCATAGAAGCTTGTCGCAAAGTAGTGGCAGACATCGACTGGGAATGCGAAGTACACCACAACTACCAAGAGAAGAACTACGGCTGCGACCCATCGGAATACATGGCACAGAAGTGGGCATTCTCCTTGTCGGACAAATGTATCGTGCTTGAGGATGACGACGTGCCTGCCGTCTCTTTCTTCGGCTTCTGCAAGGAACTGCTCGACAAGTATGAGCACGACACACGCATCAGCATGATTGCCGGATTCAACAACGAGGAGATTACACCGGACATCACTTCCGACTACTTCTTCGCCACCACCTTCTCCATCTGGGGATGGGCGAGCTGGCGGCGGGTGACGGACCAATGGGATGAATTCTACACCTTCCTGGACGACAAGGAGAACATGCGGCAACTGAAGAACCTCATCCACACACGGCGCTACCGCAAAGACTTCATCTACATGTGCCAACGCCACCGCGAACACGGGAAAGCCTATTACGAAACCATCTTCCACGCTTCCATGTTGTTCAATTCGGGTCTGAGCATCGTGCCCACCCGCAACATGATAAACAATCTGGGAGCCACTGCCGACTCCACCCACTTTGCCGGCTCCGTGCACACCATGCCGCGCGGTTACCGCCGCATCTTCACCATGAAACGCCACGAAGTGGAGTTTCCACTGAAGCACCCTCGCCACGTCATCGAGAACACAGCCTACAAGGATAGCGTTTACCGCATCATGGCATGGCGGCATCCCTGGATAAAGATTGCACGGTCGTTCGAGGAACTGGCGTTGAACCTACGGTACGGCAACTTCACCATCATATGGCAAACGCTGCAAAAGCGTATCCGGAAATGGATGAAACAAGACCGGCATCTGTAACAAGAAAAAACATTCAAAAAAGAAGAAACGAACAACAGTCATGAGAGTACTACTTATCAATACCTCCGAACGCATCGGCGGCGCAGCCATCGCCGCCAGCCGTCTGATGGAATCACTCAAGAACCACGGCATCAAAGCCAAGCTGCTGGTGCGCGACAAGCAGACCGACCAAATCTCCGTTGTGTCACTAGACCATAACTGGCGCATGGTGTGGAAGTTCGTCTGGGAGCGCATCGTCATCTGGAGCGCCAACCGCTTCAACAAGAAGAACATCTTTGCCGTAGACATTGCCAACACGGGGACAGACATCACCTCACTGCCCGAATTCCAGCAAGCAGACGTCATCCATCTGCACTGGATAAACCAAGGGATGCTCTCGCTGAAGAACATCGAGAAGATTCTCGCCTCGGGCAAGCCCGTCGTCTGGACCATGCACGACATGTGGCCCTGCACTGGCATCTGTCACCATGCCCGCGAGTGCACCCACTACCAGCAGGAATGCCACAACTGCCCCTTCATCCACGGAGGCAGAAGCAAACGTGACCTTTCCTACCGCATCTTCCACAAAAAGCAGGCATTGTATCGCAACCGTCACATCAACTTCGTCACCTGCAGCCGCTGGCTGGAAGAACGTGCCCGGACAAGCGCCCTCTTCTGCGGACATGCCGTGACGTGCATCCCCAACCCCATCAACACCAACCTCTTCAAGCCCCGCAACCGACAGGAAGCCCGCAGCCGTTGCCTACTGCCGCAAGACAAAAAGCTCATGTTGTTCGGCTCGGTGAAGATTACGGACAAACGGAAAGGCATCGACTACCTGATAGAATCGTGCCGACTGCTGGCTGACAAGCATCCCGAACTCCGGGAACAGTTGGGTGTCGTCGTCTTCGGCAACCAATCGCAACAACTGGAAAACCTGCTTCCATTCAAAGTCTACCCGCTGAACTTCGTCAGCAACGAACACCAACTGGTGAACATCTACAATGCCGTGGACATCTTCGTGACCCCCTCGCTGGAAGAGAACCTGCCGAACACCATCATGGAAGCCATGGCATGCGGCATTCCCTGCGTCGGATTCAACGTGGGCGGCATCCCTGAGATGATAGACCATCTGCACAACGGCTACGTGGCACAATACAAATCCTCGGAAGACTTTGCCAACGGCATCTACTGGACGCTGACCGAACCCGACTACCCCAGCCTCTCGGAACAAGCCTGCCGGAAAGCCATCTCCCACTATTCGGAGAACGTCGTCGCCAAGAAATACATTGACCTTTACAACAAAGTAACCGGAAGAAATGCATAACCACCCCACCCCGAAATTCAGCATCATCACCGTGACCTACAATGCCGAAGCGGTACTGGAGGACACGATTCAAAGCGTTATCTCGCAAACCTACCACCACGTAGAATACATCCTTGTGGACGGTGCGTCCAAAGACGGCACGCTCTCCATCATCGACCGTTACCGCGACCGCATCACCCGCATCGTGAGCGAACCGGACAAGGGACTGTACGACGCCATGAACAAAGGTATCCGCCTTGCCACCGGCGATTACCTCTGCTTCCTCAATGCCGGCGACAGCTTCCACGAGGACGACACCTTGCAGCAGATGGTGCGTTCCATCTCCGGCAACGAACTACCCGACGTGCTGTACGGCGAAACGGAACTGGTGGACAAGGAAGGTCACTTCATCCGCATGCGCCGCCTCGCCGCCCCGGAAGTGCTTACCTGGCGAAGCTTCAAGCAGGGCATGCTGGTCTGCCATCAGGCCTTCTTTGCCAAAGCTTCCCTTGTAGAACCCTACGACCTGCAATACCGCTTCTCCGCCGACTTCGACTGGTGCATCCGGGTGATGAAGAAGGCACGGACCTTGCACAATACCCATCTCACCCTCATCGACTATCTGGAAGAGGGAATGACCACCCAGAACCGGCAAGCATCCCTGCGCGAACGCTTCCGCATCATGGCGCGGCATTACGGACTGATGAGTACCGTAGCCCATCATGCCTGGTTCGTATTACGGGCCGTGATAAAGAAATAGCACAAATTTCGAGGACAAATATACTTTGTTCCCGCAAGACCTATACCTTGCGGGAATCTCCCCTATACCCAGCTCTCTACAGTATAGGAGTGAGTACCCAAAACATCCCCATGTTTTCACCTAAAACATCCGGATGTAATGGGGCAAAACATCCCCATGTTTTTGGGTAAAACATCCGGGTGTTTTGGAGAAAGACATCCGGATGTTCTGCATATTAAGTCCTATACCGTGAGGGGCTAAGTCCTAAGACGTAGGAGATTAAGTCCTAAGGCAAAGGAGGCTGAGTAACTGTAAGCAGCGCCTTCAGCTCTTTTACCCCTTCCGAAGCTCCCTTTTGAATGACATGTATCGGACGCATGACGTGCGTGTCCACCGGCTTGGGGTCTATCAGATACACTTCGGCGGCACGGGGCACGTAGTTCAGCAGTCCCGCAGCGGGATAAATGTTCAGGCTGGTGCCGATGATGACGAAGATGTCCGCCTGCTCCACATACCGGATGGCAGTCTCAATCTCCGGCACCGACTCGCCAAACCACACGATGAACGGGCGGAGCTGCGTACCGTCGCCCGCCTTGTCGCCCAACTTTACTTCATATTCCTCCGGCGCCAGTTCCTTGACGAAATGCGGATTATAAGGGTCGCGGCTGGAACAAACCTTCGTCAGTTCCCCATGCAAGTGTATCACGTGCGTACTGCCGGCACGCTCGTGCAGATTATCTACGTTCTGGGTGACGACCGTTACATTGAAATCCCTCTCCAGGTCGGCAACGCCCAGATGCCCGGCATTCGGCACCACATCGAGCAACTGCTTGCGACGTTCGTTATAGAAATTAATGACCAGTTCCGGATTACGTGCATACCCCTCGGGAGTCGCCACCTGCTCCACCGGATATTTGTCCCATAATCCGCCCGCATCACGGAATGTGCTGATGCCGCTCTCGGCGCTCATACCAGCACCCGACAATATGACCAAGTTCTTCATTTTCCGCTCCTTTCCTTTATTAAAGTAAGACAAATATAAGAAGAATGTTCAAGTTGTGATATAAATAAGAAAAATTAAATACTTAAAAGCCTTATCATTCAAATAAAAGACGTACTTTTGCCACTCATAAATTTGCAATAGACTGGAAAAGAAACCAATCCGGTCGTCAACAAAAGAATCTTATGGACAAATTCAGTTATGCTATCGGCCTTGGAATAGGTCAGAATCTTTTAAGCATGGGTGCCAAAGGCATTGCAGTAGATGACTTTGCACAAGCAATCAAAGACGTTTTGGAGGGCAACCAGACGGCAATCAGCCACACAGAAGCCCGTGACATCGTCAACAAGTACTTCGCCGAACTGGAGGAGAAGATGAACGCAGCAAACATAGAAGCCGGCAAAAAGTTCCTGGAAGAGAACAAAAAACGCGAGGGAGTTGTTACGCTTCCCAGCGGACTTCAATACGAAGTTATCACAGAAGGAAACGTCGGTCACTATGCCAAAGCAACCGACCAGGTACAATGCCACTACGAAGGCACACTGATTGACGGAACGCTGTTCGACAGCTCCATCAAGCGCGGCCAGCCTGCCACATTCGGTGTAAACCAAGTGATACCCGGTTGGGTGGAAGCCCTTCAGCTTATGCCCGAAGGTGCCAAGTGGAAACTCTACATCCCCAGCGACCTGGCATACGGAGCGCAGGGTGCCGGCGAGATGATTCCTCCCCACAGCACGCTCGTATTCGAAGTCGAATTACAGAAAATTTTATCTAAATAAACAAACAAGTAAAAGCAAAATGAAAAAAGTAACATTTCTCATGGCTCTTGCAGTAGCTGCCGGCATGGCATCTTGTACTGCTCAAAGTCCGAAAGCTGATTTGAAGACGGACATCGACTCATTATCTTACGCCATCGGTATGGCACGTACAGAAGGTTTGGACCAGTATCTTGCACAACAAGGCATTGACTCAACCCAGATGTCAGAATTCCTGAAAGGTTTCAACGAAGGCGCAGCCAAAATCGATAAGAAAGACGTGGCTTACATGGCCGGTCTGCAAGTAGGCCAGATGGTCAGCAAGCAATGGGTGGAAGGCTTCAACCAACAAATCTTCGGCAACGACTCCACACAGAGCATCAGCCGCGAAAATCTGCTGGCAGGTTTCGTAGCAGGTGTCATCGGCAAGGGTGGTGCTATGGATATGATGAAAGCTCAAGAGTACATGCGTACTCAGATGGATGCCATCAAAGAAAAAGCAACTGCAGAAAAGTATGCTGACAACAAAGCTGCCGGTGAAAAGTTCCTGGCTGAGAACAAGGCTAAAGAAGGTGTAGTAACTACCCCGAGCGGTCTGCAATACAAAATCATCACCAAGGGTAACGGTGCCGTTCCTGCCGACAGCAGCAAGGTGAAAGTAAACTACAAAGGTACGCTGATTGACGGAACAGAATTCGATAGCTCTTACAAGCGCAACGAACCTGCTACTTTCCGTGCCAACCAGGTAATCAAAGGCTGGACAGAGGCCCTCACCATGATGCCCGTCGGCTCTAAGTGGGAACTCTATATCCCCTACGACCTGGCATACGGTTCAAGAGAAACCGGTAGCCAAATCAAGCCGTTCTCTACTTTGATATTCGAAGTGGAACTGCTGGGTATCGAGAAGTAATGTAACAATCCGAAGGGAGGGGCAAAACCCTCTTGATACTTCTTTTAGGCGCGGATTACGAGGAATAACGCGGATTTGGTAAACTAAATCCGTGAAATCCGCGTAATCCGCGCCTTATCGTTACCCCTCACTTTTATTCATTTTTCCGTCCCTTTTTATAGATAAATTAAAATAAAGTCCTATATTTGCTTACTATTTGATAACTACAAGAACTTTACTTATTTACTATTATGGAAAAAATAGACAATCTTGACCGGCAGATTCTGGAAATCATTTCCCAAAATGCCCGTATCCCTTTCAAGGACGTAGCTGCTGAATGTGGCGTGTCACGTGCTGCCATCCATCAACGTGTACAGCGCCTGATTGACCTTGGCGTTATTGTTGGCTCAGGCTATCATGTAAATCCCAAGTCCCTTGGATACAGAACCTGCACTTACGTAGGAATCAAGCTGGAAAAGGGCTCCATGTATAAGACGGTAGTTGCTGAGCTGGGCAAGATTCCCGAAATCGTAGAATGCCACTTCACCACTGGTCCGTACACCATGCTGACCAAGGTATATGCCCGCGACAACGAGCATCTGATGGATTTGCTGAACAACAAGATGCAGGAGATTCCTGGCGTAACCGCTACCGAGACCTTGATTTCCCTGGAACAGAGCATCAAGAAGGAGATTCCTATTTGCCCCGAGAAATAACGAACAACAATGGATTTCTTAAACGAATATCATCTGTCGGGCCTTGTCATAGGTATCTGCACATTCCTCATCATCGGCTTGTTTCACCCCATAGTTGTGAAAGCCGAATATTATTGGGGCACCAAGTGCTGGTGGATTTTCCTTTTACTCGGCATCGGCGGCATCATTGCCTCCCTTTATACGGAGAACATCATGATAGCCTCCCTTTTGGGCGTCTTTGCATTTTCCTCGTTCTGGACCATCAAGGAGATATTCGAGCAGGAAGAACGAGTGAAAAAAGGCTGGTTTCCCAAGAATCCAAAACGAACTTATAAGTTCTAAGGACAAAGGTTATAAGGAATTTTATCCAAAAGTCTTGCATATTTCAATAGAAAATGCTACTTTTGTCCCCGCTATCCAAGCAAGGATGCATCGGACTTGTAGCTCAGTTGGTTAGAGCAACAGACTCATAATCTGGAGGTCCCTGGTTCAAGCCCAGGCTGGTCCACAAAGAATTGCCTCATAAACACTTGTTTATGAGGCTTTTTTATTAGGACTTCTTCTCTTTGGATTTTCGAAATACTGACAAGAAACAGGCTGTTTTGCTTCGTTGTTGACCTATTGTTGACCCCAAAATAAGTACCACAAACAGATAATCTCACCACACAGATAAGCAGACTACAAACTATTCAGAATATCTAAAATGAAAGAATTTACTTATGAACAGATAAGAACAAAGGCTCTTAAACAGGGAGTGAAAGATAATAAGGTTCACATTGGATTGTGGGCTAATCTTAATAACTATCTAAAGACAAGGAGAAAAAAGAATGGAAAGGTTACTACCTATTATATTTCATTGCAGAAACTATCTTATTAATTTACTAATATTTAAACTGACATGATAATTCATCTACCAACAGGAAAGAAGTTCCACAACAGAAAGGAAGCCAAGATATATTTTAGCACTGCCTACTATTACAAAATGGCACAGCGTAGAGAATCATTAAACATGGGTGAGTTTGCAGAAGAAGCAGTCACTGTAGAAGAAGTTGCAGCAGCATTGAATTTGTTCCATGCCTACAACCCATCCAAAGACCTGCACCTGTTAAGAACACTTGGACAGATGTCAATCTCCACAAGCGAGGACTCCACTCCCTTACGTGTTTGTCGTAACCAAAGAATCCTTATTCATAAGACATTTGAGGGACTTGCCGAGCGTGGAAAATGTTCAATGGGATGGTCCTTCGGATTCAAGTTGCATCTGATAATCAATGACAAGGGTGAAATTCTCAATTTCATGTTCACGCCTGGAAACGTGGATGACCGGGAACCGTTGAAGCAAGGTAAGTTTCTGGAGAACATCAAAGGAAAACTATGCGCAGACAAAGGATATATTGGTCAGGCTCTGTTTGAGAACCCTTTTCTTAATGGCATACAGCTTGTCACTAAAGTTAAAAACAATATGAAGAATTCACTGATGAGTATTGCCGACAAGATTTTGCTCAGAAAAAGAGCCTTGATCGAAACTGTCAATGACGAATTGAAGAACATTGAGCAGAGGGAGAAATCCTTACCTTTAATAAGGATAACACCTATACAGAGAAAGGCGAAAATGACACTCAAAATGATACATTTGAATACTTCCCTAACAGATATATGTTCGTTACTTATTATACAACTGATTGGGGAGAAGAGAATACCATTTACACTGTTGTTAAGATAACTAAAGATGAGCTATATCTTAACAACAATGAAAACTTTAAGATTAATTGGAACGACCTTATTAATGGTCATGTTGGCTGTAAACTTTACAGCATGTAGTGATGATGAAGATGAACAGACAATCATTGAACAAGCTAACCTTATAGGTAAATGGCAGACCACTTGGGAGAAGATTCACAAAGTGGAGAATGATAAGGAAGTAGTAACTTCTGATGAAGCATATACCAATGGTTTATGGGAGTTCAAAGCTGACGGTACTTGCACAGAAGGCTATGCGGACGGTGGATATACAGAAACAAGTCGTTGGTCTTTGAAAGACAATAAGCTGACTATCTCTTACGATGATGGTTATTCAGATGTCCTAACTGTTAATGAACTTACAGCTACTAAGTTGGTTCTCGCCTTTGAGGATTGGGACACAATGGATGATGGTAGCGAGGAATTGGATGACATTACAACAACCACTTACAAGAAGATTGACTAATTACCAATCTACTTAAGACAGAACAGCACTTGAGGAAACTCTTATGCTGTTTTTCTTTTTATAAAGCTACTACAATTTCAAGGAATACTTCTATATATAATCCCATTCGCAAGAATGTTGCAGCAGTTTATAATAAACAAAACTTTATATAATCTTCTATTTCTTGAGCAGTTACAGCATAAATCGGTGCAAGTTGCTCAAAATGGGAATCTCTTGTAAAACGAGAGCCGTTGGTGAGCATAGCTAACAGATTCTTGGATTTCAATTTATGTCCAGAGTAGGTAAGGGCTAAAGATACCAAATCGTTGATAGGTACACCAGACTTTAAGATGGAATAAATATCATAATAATCGCGAAAATTACTCCTGCGTAGCATCACCTCCATCTTCATAGCTCCAATAGACTTTACATCTGCCAATCTGAGATTATTCAGATATTCCACAGGCATACTTACAGGAGAATATTTAGGACAGGCATAAAAGGAGAACTTTACTCCAGACACTAAATACTCCACATGGTCTATATCTAAAATGTCCTTATGCTGAATATCACCTATTACAGCGAGCTCTTTCTCTATCTGATACCATGCCACTTCCATTTTCTCTGTTTTAGAGGTACGCCATTTCATAAAGTCCAAGTCCTCACTTTGTCGAGTTCCCATTTGCAATGACAAAGCTGTGCCACCTACCAAGAGATAGGGTTTGATGCAGTCCAATTTAGAAACGGCTTCAAAAACTTGCAGCGTGTGTGGAGCTAAACCTTTCATGCAAACATTTTATTAAGATGGCGGGTAGCCATAGACTTTATATAAGCATCTGGCTTCTTTGCCTTGAAATAATACCATGCAAAAAAACGATTCAACGTGTAGAGATATTCCGCTTGGGGAACAAGATAATCCAGCCACACCTGCTTAATTTTCTTGAAAGGATAAATTAGAAACAGTTGGTTTATTTCTTCCAAGTCAAGATGTAACAAGGTTTTCTCAATCAGCATATCATCTGGAATATCCTTGATTAAGTTTTCATTGTACGACCAAAAGCAGTGTTCTTGCTTCAGTTTCGCCAATAGTTCTTGTTTTACCACATCTCTTGACATAACTCTCTGTTTTAGAATAACACAAAATTAGTGATTATTCTTGTCCAAAGCAAATCACAATGGAGAATGTTTCATTGTGAATAAGATTTTTAGTAAATTTGCATAATAAGTTCAGTGTTGACCTATTGTTGACCTCAGAACTTACACAGAGATAATTAACGTGTTGATAACGAGGCAGCTCAGTTGGTTAGAGCAACAGACTCATAATCTGGAGGTCCTAGGTTCAAGCCCTAGCTGGTCCACATTAAAAATCAAGCAGTTACGAATTTCGTAGCTGTTTTTTTCTTGCTCTTGCGTAAACAATGCGTAAACAAACTGTTTGAGTTGGTTATGTTTACGCATAGAACTTCTGTGAAACTCCATGCAATCCTATATCATGTTTATCAAGGCAGGTAGTCAATGTGCTCATACATGACGGTTAAATAAATTCAAATATATCCTATTTGCATCTGATTTATAGAATAATATTGTAGTTTTGTACTGCATAATGCATTTGTGGCAAGCCATGACCATTATGGTGCTCTTTCTTGAAAAAGGAAAGTGAGTTTGCCTAACCATCGTGGGAGGGTTATCCCATTCCGATGAATCAATGCGTAGAGGGAATGCCAGTCGGAGGGTGTTCTACGACAAACGAAACGCGAGAGTTGCTTCAGGGGTTGAGACCGATAAGCATAAGCCCGGCTACCAGTCAGCGACAGAAGACAACGAGATTGCACCGCTGCATATAACAACAATGTTTTTATCCACCTAAGGATAGGGACTTAGTGGTTATATGCAGCGTTTTGTGTATGTATGCCTCACATTGCAAAGCGTCTGTGTTCAGAGGTTATGTTGAACATAAACAATGAATGCAATGGAAAAACTGACAAAGTCCATGTCCCTTTTCAAAGAACGGAATTGTTCTGTCTCTATCGTGTTGGATTCACGCACTCGCAGAAAGAATGCGTATGAGTTCCCTTTATCCCTACGTTTCACAATTGACCGCAAGTTCTTTTATCTTACAGTTGGAAGTTCTTTTACTGAGAAAAAGTTTTCGGACATCTGCAATGCGACTAAATGCAAGAGCGAGAACTACAAACTTCAAAAGGAATGGAAAGATACCATTACTCCCAAATACAAGGATATTCTGACGAACCTGAACAAGGGCGGTATCCTGACATTTGAAATGGTACGTCAATGTATCATGGGCGAAGGAGTGGTGCTTTTTAATGAGGACACAACAAAGGCTCAATCCTTTGTTAGTGTATGGGAGCAAGTCATTCACGAACTACGCACAGACGACGGTGGAGTGCGTTTTACCACAGCAGAGAGCTATGAGTGTTCGCTCAAATCATTCAGAAAGATACTCGGAACAGATGTGGTCAAGGGATTCTGTATCAGTGCCGCAGAAATCCAGAAATGGAAAGAGGGGATGCACAATGGAGTGAAAGATGAAAATGGGGCAATCATTGGAAAAATCAGCTGTAGCTAACACTTGAAAAGGGACCCGGAACAACATTTAAAAAGTGCCCCAC
>NZ_QTLV01000029.1:0-4127 GCF_003602795.1 Bacteroides sp. AF34-31BH | reverse complement strand
TATGTGGACAAACGAATTTCGTTCTACTCAATCCTTTGTGCTGTTATCTCCCTATTGTTCGCTTGTTTCATGTGCTATCTTTGGACGGATGCAGCCAAAGACCGGGACAACTACAAGCAGTATTATGAATACTACCAAGAGCAGGCAAGGGAACAAAAGGGGAATAAATAAACATCTAACTTTACGAATTATGGGAACAACGGAACACGAAGAACCCCGGTTCTTCTTCATACTGAACAAGGGTGCGAAGTCCGGCGGCGAAATCACCCATGCCGTCCTAAACGGTAGTATCGTTTCGAAGCCGGCAGGCTGGGACGCCTTTCATGGGCTTGCACTGGCGAGAGAGAAACTAAGCAGCGAGGAAATACAACAGCAGATGAAAGAACTTGGTGTAGAAATGGAAATCGTTCCTCTGATTTGACAAGATTACCCGGAGTGTTTCAGCCGGGTAATCTTGTTACTTATCCTTGATTTTCCCTTTAAGGGCGTTTATAATCCACCCTTTCGGATTGTTCTTTTCTCGTGATTTTCCGTTTAGGAGAGCCAGTTCTCCGATAAGGTCGGTTATCTTTTCTTGTGCCGTTATGAATGTCTCTTTGTTCCGGTTTATCTCTTCCGATGTGAAGCCGCAGGAATAACGGAGGTACTCGTACACATGGCTGTCTATCTGATATCGTGCTGTAACCTTTGCTTGCAATTCTTTCCCTTCCAGTTCTTCATCTCTGAACTGTGGTTGATAGACCGGGTAGAACCTAAACCCGGTCACCTTGCTACGTTTGTTGTTTGGGTTTTCACGCACTTTCACGTAGTTGAAAGTGTATGGGCAGCTCTCATCAAGCGCAGCCTTTGCTGGTTTCAAAACTCTTTCCTCAAAATGATCTATTCTGTCTTTTCCGTTCTTGTCCTTGTATTTGTCCGCAGGTATGCCAAGACGGTCTTTCAAGTTTTCAAGGGATATATCCAAAGGGTACACCTGCCCACTCATTAACATGTAAAACCTAAGGGAATACCCAGTAGGTAGCGCAAGAGCCTTGTTTAACTCAAATTCTCTGTACCCCTTGGCGAACTTGGTAAACACATCCCAAAGGTCGTTAGACACACGAAAGGTTATAATGCCAGTGCGTTTTTTATATTTTGGGTTAGATATAAATCCGCACTTCCACCATTCCTCGTCATCTTCGTAAGTAAAAAAACGTCCTGCCAAAGAATCGAGTGCGGCTATGATTTCATTGTAATCACGTCCGGAAAAAATAACGTCAGATACATGCATTTGTGCATCAACATCCCAAAGTCCATGCTCAAACTTGCGTTTCGTGCCTGCATAATCTTTCAGTTTTACTCCCTTTAGTTCAGCTTGGCACGCTTCCAGTATGCGAAGAACTATTCTTTGTTCGTGTATGGACATGTCTTGCTGTTTTGACCATGTATATACCCATGAAACAACAACATCTTTATTCTTGGTAATAGGTAGTTTCTTTTTCATAAACGATTGATTTGCTGCAAATATACACAATCCCCACATTAAAACAAAAAAAGAGGGGTAAAACTCCCAAAGTGTGGGGACTAATTTACTTTTAAACTCCCAAAGTGTGGGGACTAAACTCCCAAAGTGTGGGGAAATACATGTTCTAATCCCTTTATTTATGGGCATTTGCGAAGAAGTGATAGAGCATATTACAGACGATGCTTATAACAGACAAGGGGAATTTATAGAGCTAAGTGGTTGATTTACTGTCGGAAAAAGAAAAACGATAGGGAAAAAGAGCAAAGCAAAACCAACCAACGGGCGGTAGGATTGGAAACGGGTTTTTATGGCGTGTACACGTTTGTGTACAAAATGTTTGTATTTTATTGAAATATAGCTATCTTTGTGCTGAATTTAAAAGCAAACAGATATGGAAGCATTATCAGTAAGAGAATACCGTAACAACCTCGCAGCGTCTTTCACCAAAGCTGACAATGGCGAGCAGGTACTAATTCGCAGGAAAAACGAGATTTACGCTTTGGTAAAAGTTGGTCGTGAAGATTTGATGATAACCCCGGAGCTGCAAGCAAGGATTGACAAGGCAAGGGAAGAAATCAAATCCGGAAAGTGTGTTACCCTCAAAAGCAGTGAGGATATTGACGCTTATTTCGATAGTCTATGATGTACACAATTAGGGTTTCCGACGGGGTGGATAAGGTGATTGCCAAATGGAAGAAATCAAACCCCAATTTGTTCAAGAAGTATAAGAAAATCTACAAAGAATTGTTAGAGCACCCTAAGACTGGGCTTGGGCATCCCGAAGCGTTAAGGGGCGGTGGGGATATTACATGGTCTCGACACATTACCGCCCATGACCGGATAATCTATGACATTTACGAGGAAGTGGTAGAGGTCTACATCTTGGAGGTAGAGGGGCATTACAACGATAAATGATAAAACTGTTATGGTCGAATATTGTGTTTACTGGTTAGAGAACGGCGAGCCTATGCACGAGGTGTTCTCTTCTCTTGCCGCCGCCGAGATGTACTCATGTGCGATAAGAGGGAAAGAAAACATTGAATGGGTGGAGGTGTCCGAAGAAGAAACCATTGATTTGGACGAACTGGAAGACATGTTCCCGGATGACTTCTGCGGCGTGTAATCCCCTTGGGTAGAAATGGGGTAGAATTTGTTAGGCTGTGGGGGATTTTCTAACACGCCGGGGCTTTTTGCTGGGCGGTTGGCGTGGATGTATTCCCATGCGGCATGTGTATATATAGCAAGAAGTGTCCTTGTCGGACAATTCTTGCTTTTCTCGCTTTGCTCAAAAAGATTTTAAGATTACCTTTGTGGCATGGAACTAAGACGGAACGAAAAGATTACATTCCGGTGTACCGAACTTGAAAAGGACGCACTTGCGGAGCAGGCAGCCCGGTGCAGTCTAAGCGTATCGGAATACTGCCGGAGTTTGTCCCTTGGGGGGCGCCCAAGGGAGAGGTACACCGAGGAGGAACGGCAGCTTCTCCGGGACATAGCCCAGTTGAAAGGAACGCTCCAACGGCTGAACAACTACTTCGGTGGTCGCCAGTACCGGGAAGTGTTCGAGGAGAACCGGGCACTAATTACAGAGCTCAAAAAAATACTCTCACGATGATAGGGAAAGGGAAAAGTATATCACATGGTGTGGCGGCATTGGAGTACGACCTCGCCAAAGAGATAAACGGGCAGGCAGTAGCCACCGAGATAGCCCGGCATGAACTTTATGGGTGTACTGGTGCGGAAATGGTGCAGGAAATGAAACCGTATCACATTGATTTTCCGAACGTAAAAAACAACTGCCTACGTTTCGAGGTCAGCCCCTCGATAGAGGAAAGCGCCACCTTTACGGATGCGGACTGGGCGGAACTTGGTAACGACTTCATGCAGCGCATGGGGTTGGCGAACCACCAGTACATCATCATCCGGCACAGCGGTACGGAGAGCAAGAAAGAGCAAGCCCACCTGCACATACTGGCAAACCGGGTTTCCCTTTCCGGGGAACTGTACCGGGACAACTGGATAGGGAAAAAGGCAACGGAAGCCGCCAATGCCATAGCCAAGGAACGGAACTTTGTACAGTCGCAGGACATTGGCAAAGTCAACAAAGCGGAAATCAAGGAAGCCATGGACGGCGTATTGAAGAAGATGCAGGGCTTTGACTTTACCAAATTCAAGGAAGAACTTGGTAAGAGAGGTTTTAAAGTCCGGGAAGCCAGGGCAAGCACCGGGAAACTTAACGGCTACTATGTCACAGCCCGAAGCGGTACGGAGTATAAGGCAAGCGAGATAGGGAAAGGCTACACTCTCGCCCATATCGAGCGGACACAAAGCAAACTGAAGTGCAACTCAATGAACATATCTCATGGAAACAAACTCACACCCGGAAGCGGCAGCTTCCAACGTTAAGCAGGGACAGTACAGCCCCCGGAAAAGAAAAGATACAACGCCAAGGGTAAACCCGCAGCTTGCGGTAGAACTGGTGTATCAAGAACTAAAGCGTGTTGAAGTCTATACGAAGCGCATAGAGGACGCAACAGCCCGAAAGGTACAAATAGACGGGAAAAGCCTTGAAAGTGCCGAAAATCGCCTAAAAAACGTGTTGGCGGACTTTGAACGGCAGGGG
>NZ_QTLV01000028.1:0-5372 GCF_003602795.1 Bacteroides sp. AF34-31BH | reverse complement strand
TTTTCTGCCCAGAATATTAGTAAATATTTAAAGTCGCAACACGTCAACATTCCCACGCAGACAATTCTGAACTATCTAAAGGCACTGTGTAATAGTTTCTTCATTTACAAAATTCAACGAGCAGAAATCCAAGGAATGAAGATCTTTGAAATTGGTGAGAAATATTATTTTGAAGATTTGGGATTACATAATTCCATACAGCATTTTGATTTCCGAAAAGACATCAACAAGTTAATGGAAAATGTTGTATGCATTGATTTGTTGAGATATGGATATGAAGTATATGTCGGAAAGAGTGGAAATAAGGAAATTGATTTCATTGCTTCCAAAGACGACCATAAAGTCTATATCCAAGTAGCGTATATGCTTCCCGATGATGCAACCGTTCAGCGAGAATTCGGCAATCTTTTGGAAATAGCAGACAATTACCCCAAATATGTAGTTACAATGGATGAAATGCAGAGCGGGGGAAATTACAAGGGAATTAAACAGATTTCACTGCGAAACTTTTTGTTGGCAGAGGATAAAGAAAGATTGTAAATCTATAATTTAATTTCCAACATGAGAAGAGTAAATCAATAGGCTTTTCAATTTTTAGACAAGTTCTTTGAAATATGACTACTGAAACGAACTGAATGACAATAAGGCAGATATTAAAAAGCCGCTCATTTCACAATGGGCGGCTTAAAACACTTTATTTATAAAAACACTTTGGACAATCACCCAAAGTTTCATTTGTTGACATATATGCCATTGCGATTTTTAATCCGCCAAATTGGGATTATTAGTAATTTCACGTTCCGGTATATTGAATGTCAATCGTTTATCATCATAACTATAAGTCCTTTCCGGAAGCATTGCATCTTCTGCACAACGGGTTATTGACTTCTTGAAACGTTTCATAGTCATCAGACCACGCCCTTCACCCCACATTTCAAGGCGCCAGTTATAATATACCGCTTCTAACAATTCATCTTGATTCATCGCAGCAATCTTTTCCGCTGCAACAACGTCACGTTCGTCCAACAATGTTTTTAAAGATGTCTTGGCTGCCTGCAAATTATTATCCCGTACATTGGCTTCTGCGTTGATCAAATACATCTCAGCAACCCGCATGTAAACCTCATCGTCATACCACTCACGATTGCCCATACTACGTTTTGCATTATAGAACTTCCACCAGTTTGTCAATTCGTATTGTTCACCAGTTTTCGAATCATACTCGGTAAACCATTTTTTTCGGGTATCCGAAGCAGGTATTGACTCATACAGTGCAGTATCGACCAATTTTTCTCCACCAGCAAAGGCATAACTATAAGTAAACAAATCCATATGTCCCCAAAAAGTCGGAAGTGCAGGAGAATTACTTGTGGTTAGGTCAATTCCCCACATCCATCCAGAAATTCCAACGGAAGCAAATCCTGAATTGATAATTTCAGAACTGTTCATCAGAGTATATTGTTTTGAATCAATAACCTCTTGGGATATTTTAGCTGCATTCTTATAATCTCCCATTGTCAGGTAAACGTATGCCAACATACCTTTTGCTACAGACTGGTCAATTTGATCTTTTGCACCAGAAGGACGTTGGAAACCATCCAATAAAGGTATTGCATCCGTCAAGTCTTTTACAATCAACTCATAAACTTCTTCTACTGATGATTTCTTTGCCGCTTCTGAAGTCAATTGTGTACGATAAATAGGAATGGCCAAGGCTGCCTTATCCTCAGTATAAGGTCTTGCATACAAATTCACCAAATTGAAGTATGAATGAGCTCTCAGAGCCTTGGCTTGTCCGTAATATACTTTATTTTCATCACCTTCGGGAGTAACATCGTCCCCTCCTGCTGCGTCAAGGATTTCATTAGTTGCCTTGATCAGTTTATAGTAATACCGCCAGAACTGGTAGGAGTAGGATGTGGCAGTCGTAGTAGTACAAGTCAACGAGCCTGCGCTTTCAAACCAGCCGTAACCTTGCTGCATGATAACCATATCTCCACTCATCAAGTCCGTAGCAATGTCAACGGCTTTCTGTCCGAAGTCATCATGACCTCCCGTCCCGCCGGAATTCATAGCAAAGGTGGTGGAATATGTACCTAAGGCTTGTCCCATTAAGATGTTGGAGTTCCATTTTGCCACTTCCTGCAAATCTCCAGATGTAATGTAGTCTGAAGGACTCTTTTCTAAGAAAGAATCGGCACAACCACTCAGCAAGAGTGATAATCCTAAAGCCGTTACCGGAAAATATTTTTTCATGTTGAATTTCATAATTCTTATTTTTATTGTTAGAATTGAATTTTAATACCTCCCATAATTGTACTTAATGGAGCATATTGGCTTCTTCCAGATTCACCGGAATCATTTTTATTATCGTCATTGACATTGTCACTATTACCAGAAGATGCCATGGAAACGTAACCCTTGCGTGCTGACCAATACAACAAGTTGTCACCGGAAATATAGAAGCTTAAACCGGAAAGATGTAGCTTCGAAACAATGTTCTTAGGTAATGTATAACCAATTCTTATATTTGCAAGATTCAGGAATGAACGGCTTGTCAAAAAGCGTGTAGAGCTTGCATTGGCATAATTAGTATCGTCAGCACCACCGCCGAAATCATTGGATAAGCTTGGAATATTGGTGACATCTCCTGGTTTCTGCCAACGATTCTCAATATCCTTATGCCAGTTATATGAACCGGATGTACCACTATGCATCATTGCCGCATAGTTATAATCATAGCCATAACCACCAATACCATACGAGAAAGTTGCATTAAAAGTTATACCTTTCGCATACAAATCGAAGCCGAAGCCACCTTGCAGTGCTGGAATACCGGATTTTCCGACAAATTTCTTGGTAGCTGCACTCCAATCACTAGTCTGCTCTACTTCAAGTTTATTGATGGCATTTTTTGATTTATATGTTTCCATATCCGTAATTAATTCTCTCTCTCCATTAGCCTTTACATTGTAGTATTGGTTGTATAATGCATAACCGGTCTGTGGATCAACTCCTGCATATTCACGAAGATAAAAGTCATACAATGAATGTCCTTTTGCCCAACCGTAGTAAGTGCTAATTTCGATGGGTTTCTCATTGCCTGTAGTCTCATCAATAGGCATTTTGGTCATTCTATTTTTATAATAACCTCCATTTACACGAAAATCGAATTTATAGTCTTGCTTATCCAGTAAATGAGCTGTCAGCGAGAATTCCACCCCCTTATTCACTAGCGCACCATCATTTACTGGATATGAAGCGTATCCCAAAGAGGGAGCAACTTGCTTCATAAATAACATGTCTGTTGTTTTTTTATGGAAATATTCCACTTCACCTTCCAATACATCTGCTATATTGAATTCAAGACCAGTGTTGATTGTAGTGCTTCTTTCCCAAGTTAAGTCCGGATTACCTTTAAATTTGAAACTGAAGGTGAATTCATCATTCAAATTATCAATTGTATAAAGATCTTCATAAGGATAATAACCGGCAACGACCGGATTTGTAATGAAGTCCTGATTACCCAATACACCCCAGCTCAATTTATATTTCAGATTCTTCAACCAGCTAATATCTTTCATGAAATCTTCATTGCTGATAGCCCAGGCAGCACCTAAAGAACCGAATACTCCCCATTTATTCCCTTTAGCAAAACGGGAGCTACCATCAGTACGAATCGTTCCATGGAGGAAATATTTGTTATCATAATCATAACGAAGTTGGCCAAAATAACTTTCAATGGAATATCCATAAGTATATGATTCCAGATAATCCATAATAACTCCATTACTCCATTCTGTATTGTCCGGTCTTACGATTTTTGACTTTCCTCCATAGAATACGGATGTCTTACTGGATGTTGATTCATGAGCAACAAAAGCATCGAAGTTATGTTTATCAAAACTTTGACTCCAGGAAAGAATCTGGTTAGCCGTGAAATTAAGGAAATTTGTTTGATATTTCACGATCTGTCCCTTGCCGGCACTATCACCATAATAGGGGTTTGTAAGTTCATTCTCCGTTGAACCCAAGTATTGAAGACCGACATTTGCAGTCAATTTGAAGTATTTCAGAAATCTGGCTTCAAAAGAACCATTTCCGTTGAACTGGTGAGAAACAATTTCATCTTTATCTAGCAGCAACGCACCGGCAGGATTAATTCCGGAGCCAAAAGGACGCTGGTAACCTGCATTCATACCATAGTCATATTTGTTTCCACCTATGTTTGTATCTTTAACAATATTTCCATCTGCGTCGTGTTCAAAGACCGGAAACAATGAGGGCATACCATTAATAAACTGAAAACCGTTATTCATGTTACTATCTGATTGTCCCGGTTTATTTGTTTCCATATATGCATATGATAGAGACGTCGTGGCTTTCAGCCATGGAGTAATCTGATTGCTCATGTTATTACGAACATTAAAACGCTGATAATCAGAAGAGATATAATAACCTTCATCTTTCAAATAACTGAAAGCAGTATAATGAGTCATCTTTTCATTACCACCGGAAATCTTCACACTCGCATCCAATTTCTGCCCAGTACGGAATATATAATCTTCCCACTTTTCAGGAGTATATTTGCGTGTAATTCCACTATTGAAATGCCCAGTAGTCGGATCTATCAATTGAGCACCGTCAGTATTCCACATATTATAGATAGGAGCGATACCATATCTTGACTGGAATAGGTTTGTTGATGCCCATGCAGCAGATTGTGAGGCATCCATTCCTCCAGCGTTGGCTGCATAATTCTTCAGGCTCTCCCACGTAAGTTCTGTAAACCGTTCCGGATTATTTATCACATCGTATTGTGGTATCAAACGCATGTTGGCTCCATATTTAACTTCGGCTTCAACGCGAGTTTTACCTACCTCTCCCTTTTTAGTGGTAATCAGAACCACACCATTTGCTGCACGTGAGCCGTAGAGTGCTGTAGCCGTTGCATCCTTTAAAACCGTCATAGAAGCAATATCACTAGGGTCAATACCACTTAAGTCTGCCTCAAATGGAATACCGTCCACTACATATAATGGTGCACGGCTTGAATAAGCAGAACCTAAACCACGAATTCGGATACTTGCATTAGTACCGGGTTGGCCAGAAGTAGACATAACTTGAACACCAGCAACCTCACCATTTAGAGCTTTAGAAAGCTCTGTCGGATTTTTTAATGATATTTTATCGCCTTTAATTTCGGTTGCAGATCCAGTAAATGAACGCTTAGTAGCCCCGCCATAAGCAACTACCATAACTTCATCAAGCAGCTTGCTGTCAGACTTCATTGTGACTTTTACATGAGGTCTAATGACGACTTCTTGAGTCTGCATACCAATATACGAAATCACCAAAGTTTTCGCGGAACT
>NZ_QTLV01000027.1:5268-5485 GCF_003602795.1 Bacteroides sp. AF34-31BH | reverse complement strand
AAAAAAACTTCCGAAAATATTTGGAAGATATGCTTTAAAGTTCTTACCTTTGCATCCGCTTTCTGAAAAGAACAGCAATCGTGAAACGAGCGATCTTTGAACAGATTTACATAAACAATACAAGTAGTACAAGAGCAGGTGCTTCGCAAATTAATAATTGGAAACTAATGATTAAGGCGCGTCGTACCTGGGTAAAACAAAAGAACCGTCAATACCT
>NZ_QTLV01000027.1:0-5164 GCF_003602795.1 Bacteroides sp. AF34-31BH | reverse complement strand
CGCACTTTAATTTTTAATTTGCGCAGTCACGATACTTTTACAATGAAGAGTTTGATCCTGGCTCAGGATGAACGCTAGCTACAGGCTTAACACATGCAAGTCGAGGGGCAGCATGAACTTAGCTTGCTAAGTTTGATGGCGACCGGCGCACGGGTGAGTAACACGTATCCAACCTGCCGATGACTCGGGGATAGCCTTTCGAAAGAAAGATTAATACCCGATGGCATAGTTCTTCCGCATGGTAGAACTATTAAAGAATTTCGGTCATCGATGGGGATGCGTTCCATTAGGTTGTTGGCGGGGTAACGGCCCACCAAGCCTTCGATGGATAGGGGTTCTGAGAGGAAGGTCCCCCACATTGGAACTGAGACACGGTCCAAACTCCTACGGGAGGCAGCAGTGAGGAATATTGGTCAATGGACGAGAGTCTGAACCAGCCAAGTAGCGTGAAGGATGACTGCCCTATGGGTTGTAAACTTCTTTTATACGGGAATAAAGTGAGGCACGTGTGCCTTTTTGTATGTACCGTATGAATAAGGATCGGCTAACTCCGTGCCAGCAGCCGCGGTAATACGGAGGATCCGAGCGTTATCCGGATTTATTGGGTTTAAAGGGAGCGTAGGCGGACGCTTAAGTCAGTTGTGAAAGTTTGCGGCTCAACCGTAAAATTGCAGTTGATACTGGGTGTCTTGAGTACAGTAGAGGCAGGCGGAATTCGTGGTGTAGCGGTGAAATGCTTAGATATCACGAAGAACTCCGATTGCGAAGGCAGCCTGCTGGACTGTAACTGACGCTGATGCTCGAAAGTGTGGGTATCAAACAGGATTAGATACCCTGGTAGTCCACACAGTAAACGATGAATACTCGCTGTTTGCGATATACAGTAAGCGGCCAAGCGAAAGCGTTAAGTATTCCACCTGGGGAGTACGCCGGCAACGGTGAAACTCAAAGGAATTGACGGGGGCCCGCACAAGCGGAGGAACATGTGGTTTAATTCGATGATACGCGAGGAACCTTACCCGGGCTTGAATTGCAACTGAATGATGTGGAGACATGTCAGCCGCAAGGCAGTTGTGAAGGTGCTGCATGGTTGTCGTCAGCTCGTGCCGTGAGGTGTCGGCTTAAGTGCCATAACGAGCGCAACCCTTATCGATAGTTACCATCAGGTGATGCTGGGGACTCTGTCGAGACTGCCGTCGTAAGATGTGAGGAAGGTGGGGATGACGTCAAATCAGCACGGCCCTTACGTCCGGGGCTACACACGTGTTACAATGGGGGGTACAGAAGGCAGCTACACGGCGACGTGATGCTAATCCCGAAAGCCTCTCTCAGTTCGGATTGGAGTCTGCAACCCGACTCCATGAAGCTGGATTCGCTAGTAATCGCGCATCAGCCACGGCGCGGTGAATACGTTCCCGGGCCTTGTACACACCGCCCGTCAAGCCATGAAAGCCGGGGGTACCTGAAGTGCGTAACCGCAAGGAGCGCCCTAGGGTAAAACTGGTGATTGGGGCTAAGTCGTAACAAGGTAGCCGTACCGGAAGGTGCGGCTGGAACACCTCCTTTCTGGAGTGACGTCTCGACTCGATCGTTGGTTCTTGAAGTTATGCTTCCATAAGAACCTCTTGTACTGCGCGTACTTGTTTATTAAAATATACGAGAAAAGTAGAAGCCGAGCCGTAAGGCGAGGGTTTGACTGACAGTCCTATAGCTCAGTTGGTTAGAGCGCTACACTGATAATGTAGAGGTCGGCAGTTCAACTCTGCCTGGGACTACTTCAAAGTTGAAAATTGAAAATTGAAAACTGAAAATCGGGAACTCTCCGGATTTTCCACTTTCCACTTTCCGTTTTCCACTTATAAGAAGGGGGATTAGCTCAGCTGGCTAGAGCACCTGCTTTGCACGCAGGGGGTCAACGGTTCGAATCCGTTATTCTCCACTCCGTTTTGATTATTGTTTTATAATTGAAACACCGTTCTTTGACATGATGTGACCAAAAAAAAGTAAAGTTAAAAGCTGAAAGTATATATCGACCATACGTGATCGGTAAGACAAAAAGTAAGTAAGGGCACATGGCGGATGCCTTGGCTCTCGGAGGCGATGAAGGACGTGATAAGCTGCGATAAGCTGCGGGTAGGTGCAAATAACCTTTGATCCGCGGATTTCCGAATGGGACAACCCGGTACTTTGAAGAAGTATCATCCTGCATTGCAGGAGGCTAACGCAGGGAACTGAAACATCTTAGTACCTGCAGGAAAAGAAAATAAACAATGATTCCCCCAGTAGTGGCGAGCGAACGGGGAATAGCCCAAACCATCCATGTTACGGCATGGGTGGGGTTGTAGGACCACGCCGTGGCAAGAAAGTTGGTGAGCAGAATGTTCTGGAAAGTACAGCCATAGAGCATGAGAGCTGCGTATGCGAAGCCAACCGAAGCCTAGTGGTATCCTGAGTAGCGCGGAGCACGAGGAATTCTGCGTGAATCTGCCGGGACCATCCGGTAAGGCTAAATACTCCCGAGAGACCGATAGTGAACCAGTACTGTGAAGGAAAGGTGAAAAGCACTTCGAACAGAAGAGTGAAATAGTTCCTGAAACCATGTGCCTACAAGCGGTCGGAGCACCTTTTGGTGTGACGGCGTGCCTTTTGCATAAT
Organism: Bacteroides sp. AF34-31BH; assembly: GCF_003602795.1. Classification (NCBI taxonomy): domain Bacteria; kingdom Pseudomonadati; phylum Bacteroidota; class Bacteroidia; order Bacteroidales; family Bacteroidaceae; genus Bacteroides; species Bacteroides sp. AF34-31BH. Next base: position 2,509 of record NZ_QTLV01000027.1, on the reverse strand, counting down.
GAACCTACGAGTTACTTTTTCCGGCGAGGTTAAGGATTTCAGATCTGCAGCCGAAGCGAAAGCGAGTCTGAACAGGGCGTATAGTCGGAAGGAGTAGACGCGAAACCAAGTGATCTACCCTTGGGCAGGTTGAAGGATGGGTAACACCATCTGGAGGACCGAACCAATAAGCGTTGAAAAGCTTCTGGATGACCTGAGGGTGGGGGTGAAAGGCTAATCAAACTTGGAGATAGCTCGTACTCCCCGAAATGCATTTAGGTGCAGCCTTGACTTATACTGGCATGAGGTAGAGCGACTGATAAGATGCGAGGGCTTCACCGCCTATCAAGTCTTGACAAACTCCGAATGCGTGTCAGTTCTATGTCAGGAGTGAGGGCATGGGTGCTAAGGTCCATGTCCTAAAGGAGAACAATCCGGACCAACAGCTAAGGTCCCGAAATGAATACTAAGTTGAACTAACGAAGTCAGATTGCTAAGACAGCTAGGATGTTGGCTTGGAAGCAGCCATTCATTTAAAGAGTGCGTAACAGCTCACTAGTCGAGGAGTTTGGCGTGGATAATAATCGGGCATAAGTATTCTACCGAAGCTTTGGGATGAGAAATCATCGGTAGGGGAGCATTCCACTCTGCGTCGAAGGTGAAGCGCGAGCTTTGCTGGAGCGTGTGGAAAAGCAAATGTAGGTATAAGTAACGATAAAGGGGGTGGGAAACCCCCTCGCCGAAAGACTAAGGTTTCCTGATCAACGCTAATCGGATCAGGGTAAGTCGGGTCCTAAGGCTCAGCCGAACGGCGAGGCCGATGGCAGAACCGGTTAATATTCCGGTACTACCTGTGGGAGTGACGTGGAGACGGAGTCGTGACAGCGCCGCGGACTGACGGAATAGTCCGTTGAAGGGTGTAGATGCTGATTGTTCCAGGCAAATCCGGAGCAAGAGTCGAACCTGATAGTATGGAGCGTTCTTAGAACAATCCAATAGTGCGTGTAATCATACTTCCAAGAAAATCCGCTAAACTTAATCCTGCAGGTACCCGTACCGCAAACGGACACACGTAGTCGGGTTGAATATACTAAGGCGCTTGAGTGATTCACGGTTAAGGAACTAGGCAAACTGACCCTGTAACTTCGGGATAAAGGGTCCTCGCTTTACGGCGAGGCGCAGAGAATAGGTCCAGGCAACTGTTTAACAAAAACACAGGGCTGTGCAAAATTGAAAGATGAAGTATACAGCCTGACACCTGCCCGGTGCTGGAAGGTTAAGAGGAGATGTCATCGCAAGAGAAGCATTGAATTGAAGCCCCAGTAAACGGCGGCCGTAACTATAACGGTCCTAAGGTAGCGAAATTCCTTGTCGGGTAAGTTCCGACCTGCACGAATGGTGTAATGATCTGGACGCTGTCTCAACCGTGAGCTCAGTGAAATTGTAGTATCGGTGAAGATGCCGATTACCCGCGATGGGACGAAAAGACCCCGTGAACCTTTACTATAGCTTAACATTGAATTTGGGTAATTGATGTGTAGGATAGGCCGGAGGCTTCGAAGCAGGTACGCCAGTATTTGTGGAGCCGCTGTTGAAATACGGCCCTTTGATTATTTGAGTTCTAACCCGTTGTTGCGGGGACACTGTTTGGTGGGTAGTTTGACTGGGGTGGTCGCCTCCAAAAGTGTAACGGAGGCTTCTAAAGGTGCCCTCACGACGATTGGTAACCGTCGGCAGAGTGTAATGGCATAAGGGCGCTTGACTGGGAGACTTACAAGTCGATCAGGTAGGAAACTAGAGCATAGTGATCCGGTGTTTCTGTATGGAAAGGACATCGCTCAAAGGATAAAAGGTACTCCGGGGATAACAGGCTGATCCCTCCCAAGAGCTCATATCGACGGAGGGGTTTGGCACCTCGATGTCGGCTCGTCACATCCTGGGGCTGGAGAAGGTCCCAAGGGTTGGGCTGTTCGCCCATTAAAGTGGCACGCGAGCTGGGTTCAGAACGTCGTGAGACAGTTCGGTCTCTATCTATCGTGGGCGCATGAAATTTGCGTGGCTCTGACACTAGTACGAGAGGACCGTGTTGGACTGACCTCTGGTTTACCGGTTGTGCCGCCAGGTGCATTGCCGGGTATCTAAGTCGGGATTGGATAAGTGCTGAAAGCATCTAAGTACGAAGCCAGCCACAAGATTAGATTTCTCAGGGTCGTTGTAGACTACAACGTTGATAGGATGCAGGTGTAAAGGCAGCGATGTCATAGCCGAGCATTACTAATTGCCCGTTCACTTTTTGCCTTCCGTGTATGGAGGTATATACGTTCAGCAATGTATGGACACTTTACTTTTTTCTCATCATGTCTGCCTTATTCAGGTGACTACAGCACCGGGGTTCCACCTCTTCCCATTCCGAACAGAGAAGTTAAGCCCGGTCACGCCGATGGTACTGCGTAACAGTGGGAGAGTAGGTAGTCGCCGTTTTCAGAAGAAGCCTCCGTGTCTGATAAGGATACGGAGGCTTTGTTCGTTT
>NZ_QTLV01000026.1:215-6290 GCF_003602795.1 Bacteroides sp. AF34-31BH | reverse complement strand
GAAGAGGGTTACATCAACCTGACCGGTACCCAGCAGTATCATTACTATCTGAAGGACCATCAAGGTAACAACCGTGTAGTAATCAACCAGTCAGGTACTGTGGAGGAAACGAACCATTACTACCCTTTCGGTGGTGTGTTTGGCACTGCAGGCAATACCCAGCCTTACAAGTATAACGGTAAGGAGCTTGATACGAAGAAGGGTTTGAACTGGTATGATTATGGGGCGAGACATTATGATGCTGCGTTGGGAAGGTTTACGACGAATGACCCGTTGGCGGAGAAATATTATTCGATGAGTCCGTATACTTATTGTGCCGATAATCCGGTAAAGTTCATAGACCCAAATGGTATGGAATATGCTCCCGGTGATCTGTTTAAGACTAAAAGAGCAGCAGCTAAAGATTGGGGTATGTATTATAATGGTGCATCTATTATATGTAAACGTGAAATGGGCTCTTCTATTTATGAAGTTAAGCAAAAGGGAAAGCTAAAGGGATATTCTTATAGTGCAGCCAATGAAGGAGAGCACAGCGTATCTATAAGCTTACCTCCTAACGGTGAGAGATTTGTAGGATCGATTCATTCGCATGGAGACGCGGACGCAGAGCATATAAATAATAAATTCTCAAAAGCTGATATAAAATATATTGAGAAAACAAAAGAAAATGGTTATTTGGCTACGCCGAGTGGCGATTTGTTAGAATATAATCCTTATAGTAAGAAAACATCAATAGTGACTAGTGATCTTCCTAATGATCCCAAAGATCCTAAACGAAAGAATAATATTAATCCGAAAGATATTCCTGCTGAAAAGGGTAAACAAAGAATGAAAGAATTGCTACAAAAGCCAGATTTAAACATTCCTGTTAGCCAGAGAGAACATATTCATTGGGTATTTTAAAAAGATAGCAATATGTATAGGACTTATTTTTTTGCTTTAATGCTATTTGCGATGTCATGTACAAACAGTACATCGAAGGTCGGAGAAGATCAACAATCATCTCAACAGATTGAGTATGTAATGAATGATAGTCTCTCAACAGATTTTTATACTGATATGAAAAGCTATGTTCCTGCAGAGGGATTTATACCTACAGCGGATATTGCAGTAAAGATAGCGGAATGCGTACTATTGGAAATTTATGGAAAGGAAAGTATAGAGAAAGAAAAACCTTTTTCTGTTAACTTGGTAAATGGAATATGGGTAATAGAAGGGCATATTCCTAATGGAAATGATAGTGCGCTGACTTTCTGTGGACAATCTTATGTGGAAATAAGAAAAAGTAATGGTGAGATTATAAAGCTTTTGCATACTAAATAAAAAATATTACTCTAATATAAGTTGCCTTTTTTCAATGAGATTTATTTAATTACTATCCTAACATCAGATATGCTATATCTTGTATGTTAGGATAGTTTTTTAGGTCTATCAAATGAAGAATTCTGTGTAGGTCATGCAGGACTACATCCGTACTCTCCGGATGCTTAACAGCACGGGCACTTCCTATCTGGATAACATTTCCTATATGTATTATTTGTACGACAGTCTGGGACGGCTGACCCTGCAGGGGGGAATCCTTCTTCCAGTCCTACCGTGCTTGTGCAGAACAACTTGCTCAGTGGCTACGACATCACAAGTACGGTTTATACTTTCTCCAACAAGCCGTCTGGTGTGACACATACACATACTGCCAGCGGAAAGACCACGCGCACGGAAGTATATACCTATACCTACGACCATGCGGACAGAATAAGCAAAGTGCGGCATAGTCTTGGCGGCACTTCAATCACTCTGTACGATGCCACTTATGACAACTTCGGTCGTGTGCTGACCAAGCAGTATCACGGTACGAGCACCAACAAGCTGACTTATGCCTACAACCTGCGCAGCTGGCTGACGGGCATCAGCGGTACATGCTTCACACAGAACCTGTACTACAACACGGGTGTGGGTACTGCGAAGTACAACGGCAGCATCAGCAGCATGACTTGGAAGTCCGGGAACGAAAGTACAGTCCGTGGTTACAAATTCACTTACGACGGTCTTGACAGAGTACTGAACGCTACCTATGGAGAGACAGCAAGTATCAGCACGAATGCGAACCGCTTCTCGGAGAACGTTACGGGTTATGACAAGAACGGTAACATCAAGAGTTTGCAACGTTATGGCCAGACTGGTGCCAGTGCCTACGGCCTGATAGACAACCTGACTTTTACCTTGAACGGCAATCAGTTGAGCCGTGTGGACGATGCCGTGATGGCTTCTGCTTACGGTGGAGGCTTCGAGTTCAAGGACGGCGTGAAGCAGGTCGGAGAGTACACCTACGATGCGAACGGCAATTTAACCAAAGATTTGAACAAGGGAATCACCGATATTCAATATAATTGTTTAAATTTGCCAAGTGCAGTAACGTTCAGCGACGGAAGTACGATTACCTATGTTTATGCAGCCGACGGCACAAAGCTAAGAACGGTTCATAAGATAGGTGGCGCTACCACCACAACGGACTATTGCGGGAATGTGGTCTATGAAAACGGAGCCCAGAAGCTTCTGATTACCGAAGAGGGCTATATTACTTTGAGCGACAACAAGTATTACTATTACTTGAAGGACCATCAGGGGAACAACCGTGTAGTCATAAACCAGAGCGGAGCGGTAGAGGAGACAAACCATTACTATCTGTTTGGAGGAGTATTCGCTTCATCAACAAGCACTCAGCCTTACAAGTACAATAGCAAGGAATATGACACGAAGAAAGGCTTGAACTGGTATGATTACGGGGCACGGCATTATGATGCAGTGTTGGGACGGTTTATGACGGTGGATCCGTTGGCAGAGAAGTATTATTCAGAAAGTTTGTATACTTATTGTTATAGTAATCCTATAAATTGTATAGACCCTAACGGGAAGGATGGTATTTATATTGCCTTCCCTGATTATAAAATATCAACTCCTATTGGTAAAATTGGGAATTTAGGTCATGCTGGAGTATTATTGATTGATAATAAAACAGGAGTGACTAAATATTATGAATATGGCAGATATGACAAAGAGGGTAAAGGAGTTGTCAGAACATTCGCTGTTCCAAATGTAAAAATAGGACAAGATAAAAAGCCTACATTGGAATCATTGAATAAAACTTTATCAATAATATCTGAACAAGCGGGACATGCCGGAAGAATAGAAGGAGCATATATTGAAAGTGATAAGTTTAAAGAAATGAAAAACTATGCAGAATCAAAAATAGCGGAGAATGCTAATTCAAAGAGGAAAGAGTATTCATTAAGGAATAATAATTGTGGAACTTTTGCGGCTGATGTTTTGAAACAAGACCCATCTGTAAAAGATAAGGCACCAGTAATTATAGATCCAAGGCCCAATAGTATAGTTAAAGAGTATTAAGATAATTTTAAGTCACTAAATTATGATCCTAAAAAGAGACAAGTTAAAATTGAATAGATATGGAAAGTCAAAGTATATCATTAGGAGATTTATTTTCAGTTGAATTATTTGTAGGATCAATAACGTTTGTTTTAGGAACGGTTTTGTTCTTCTTATTATTATTATTGAATTTGAGGCTTAATCTTAAAACGACATTATTATATTGTTGCCTGCAATTGATACTTGTTGTCTCTCTTTCTACTATTTTCTTTATATTTTGGCGTTTTAATTTTGATATAATGATAGGGTTTCTATATTTACCAGGTGTATTATCTGAGGTTTTTATTATGCTCTTATTCTATTTTATATTAAAAATAAAAAACAAATAATTGAATAATATTTTTATAACAATTCTATTACAGCGGGTGGAAACATCCGCTGTTTCTTTTTATAGGGTACCCACTATAATAGAAATATTAGCAGTCTAACTTGCCAAGTGGAGTAATGAAGGCCCAATGGCAAAATTTATTCAATGAGCTTTAAAGCAAATGTTAACGCCGCCTATGATAATACTACAATCATTGGTACAGACACTAACCGTTTCCGCGAGAACGCGACAGCTTTCGTCTACAATAACAGCTTCGAGTTCAAGGACAGCATGAAGCAGGCGAACGAGTACACCTACGATGCCAACGGCAATTTAACTAAAGATTTAAACAAGAATATTACCGGTATATCATATAATTGTTTAAATTTGCCAAATACAGTAACGTTCAGTGACGGAAGTACTATCACCTATATTTATGGAGCCGATGGCACAAAGCTGAGAACAGTCCATAAGATAGGTACTACCACCACGACGACGGACTATTGCGGAAACGTGGTCTATGAAAACGGAGTCCAGAAGTTGCTTCTTACCGAAGAGGGTTATGTAACTTTGAGTGACAACAAGTATCACTATTACTTGAAAGACCATCAGGGGAATCACCGGGTAGTAATCAACCAGAGCGGCACGGTAGAGGAAACGAACCATTACTATCCTTTTGGCGGCGTATTTGCAAGTACAAGCAATACTCAGCCTTACAAGTACAATGGCAAGGAGTATGACTCGAAGAAAGGCTTGAACTGGTATGACTACGGGGCAAGGCATTATGATGCAGCGTTGGGAAGGTGCCATACCAATGACAGGTTTGTAGAGAAGTATTATTCGATGTCACCGTATCAGTATGGGGCGAATAATCCGGTGAATAACATAGATGTGAATGGAGATACAATTGTTGTAAATCCGAACCCGAATGGTTTGATAGATAATGTGAAAATGTTCTTTGGATTTGATACTAAGTATCAAAAGGATGTGAAAGTCGATTTGCAGCAACTTAAGAAAGATGATAAAGGAGTCGCTAATATTATCACTGAGTTGGAAGATAGTGAGAATATTCATTATATTACAATGCCTAAGAAAGGGGCTTCTAATTCAACGCTAATTGATAAAGAAAAGGTTGAAATGAAAATCTCACAAGGCAGTATAATCCATTATGATCCCAATAATAGAAGAAGGAGTCGAAATGAAAAAGAAATGAGAACTCCAAGAGTCGGATTGAGTCATGAACTTCAGCATTCGTTTGATGTAGACAAGAAATTTGCCACTTATGAAACAACGGAAAATGGTATAAAACTAATGGAGGTACGCGCTGTTAATACAGAGAATAAGATTAGAAGAAAAACAGGTGATCCTAAAAGAATTGAATATGGTGGAAAGAAAATACCTAAAAAACTATTGGAGTAACATAATTATACCTTTAGTTGTTGTAATTGGAGGAATCGCTTTCTTCTTTCATATAGTGTATAAGCATTCTGAAAAAGCGATGATGGTTTCTGATCTTGATAGAGTACCTATAACTTCTTTAATGTCAGTAAATATAAAATGGCAAGATTCTACTTATTGTACAGTGTTGGAAAGTGTAGAATTATTTTCTATATTGGAGGAAGAAGGTAAAAAGACAATTCCTCAATTGAAACTTCCAAAGAAAGAGTTCATTGAACTTTCGTACAAAGATACTTTAATAGTAGATAGTCTTTCATTTATACAACTGAAAGATTATATAGTTATTCCTCAATATCGTATAGACTCAATTTATGAGAATGAAGGAGTGAAAGGATTACTTTCTGCTTATTTTGATGATGTATGGTTTATTCCATCTTGTGAAGATGGAATATTGACTTTGCCGGAACAACGGTATGTTATTGATATTTTACATAGATGTGGTTATTGCGTAGATATTGATTGTGAATCAGGTTGCATTTATATTGTATCTTCTCCTGATATAGGTTGATTACTTCAAGAAAAATCTCTTTAATTACTATCCTAACATCAGATATGCTATATCTTGTATGTTAGGATAGTTTTTTAGGTCTATCAAATGAAGAATTCTGTGTAGGTCATGCAGGACTACATCCGTACTCTCCGGATGCTTAACAGCACGGGCACTTCCTATGGACTTCCTACGGGCCAGTTCACCAAAGATACTTCCGGCTACGGCAGGGGTTCTCTTACCGGCAGTGCCGTTACGGTTTTTGGCAGTAGCACTAAGATCTATAAGGCTTTCTATTATGACATCAAAGGGCGCATGACGAAAAGTGTGCAGAACAACTTGCTCAGTGGCTACGACATCACAAGTACGGTTTATACTT
>NZ_QTLV01000026.1:0-205 GCF_003602795.1 Bacteroides sp. AF34-31BH | reverse complement strand
TCAGTGGCTACGACATCACAAGTACGGTTTATACTTTCTCCAACAAGCCGTCTGGTGTGACACATACACATACTGCCAGCGGAAAGACCACGCGCACGGAAGTATATACCTATACCTACGACCATGCGGACAGAATAAGCAAAGTGCAGCATAGTCTTGGCGGCACTTCAATCACTCTGTACGATGCCACTTATGACAACTTCGG
>NZ_QTLV01000025.1:6345-6642 GCF_003602795.1 Bacteroides sp. AF34-31BH | reverse complement strand
TTTCTGTTGCTGAAAGGCTTCAGATAGGTTTCCGTCACCGTGATGGAGGAGTGTCCCATGGCTTCCGATATGATTCCGGGGTGTATCTCGCAATGGTAAGCCATTGTGGCCCAGGTGTGTCTGGCTGCATAGGTACTGAGTGCCGACTGCATTCCCAGGCACTGCCTGAGTACTGCCAGCCGCTGGTTGAATCCCCTGAGTGCCGACTGGTATTCCCGGTATGCCGCTTCCGTACCTTCCTCGCTCTGCAGAATGGGAAACAGATAGGGGGAATCGGGATTCCTGTTCGCCACCATC
>NZ_QTLV01000025.1:0-6335 GCF_003602795.1 Bacteroides sp. AF34-31BH | reverse complement strand
TCGGGATTCCTGTTCGCCACCATCCTGACCATCTGCATGGCTTCGGGTGTGAGTGACACGGTCAGCGCCCGTCCCGTCTTCCGCCTTCTGTAAGACAGTACATTCCCCTGCAGGTCCCTTTTGTGCAGGTACGCCAGGTCCACGAAGGGTATGCCCCTGAGCATGAACATGAGTACGAAGAAAATCCTTGTTCTCTGCTGTGTGTTTGGGAGCGTCCCTCCTTGCAGGCTCCTTTCCGTCTCCCTTACCAGGCTGCTGATGTCGGATGCTTCGAGCGCCTTCTTCCTGTCTGCCCGTGTGCCGGTATATACATGCTCAAACAGTCTGGGTACATACCGTATGTACTTTCTGTCCACTGCCCGATGATACACTGAGCGTACCGTCTTGATGTAGGTGGATACGGTGTTCCAACTGCAATTCCTCTGCCTGAGGAAGTTTTCGAATCTCTTCAGTACGGTCGGGCTCAGCTTGCGCATGGGCATCGGTTGCCATTGGGTGAATGCCGAGAATGCATTCACCGCTGACTGGTAGATGTGTGCCGTCCCCCACCTGCCGCCTTCCCGGAGTTCTCTGATGACTGAGGAGAACATCTCCTGTAAGGTAATTTCATTTCTATTCATTTCCAATTTATTTATAAAGGGTTTGCCTTACAAGTATATACAATAAAATGAAGAAAAACAGAAGCTTATAATGTATTTCTTCATTTTAGCCAGTCTTTCAGAATGAACTCAAATATATTTCTTATATTTGCGAAAAAAGTCGCATTGAAAAAAGTCGCAATATGAATAATCCATTTAAATTCGGTACGATTGTAGACGGTGAATACTTTACGGATAGAGTAGGGGAACAAGAAAAAGTAAGAGAGATACTTGCAAGTGAGAATCACCTGATACTTATTAGTCCACGACGTTTCGGCAAGACCAGCCTCGTTCAAAAAGTAACGAAAGGATTGTCACGTCCCGTTTTTCAGTTGAACCTGCAGTTGGTAACAGACACTGCCGACTTTGCTGCACGATTATTGCGGATTGTGCTTCAACAATATCCTATGGAACGTCTGAAGCATCTTATCACTCACTTTCGTTTTATCCCCACCATTTCAACCAATCCCATGACGGATGGCATAGAAGTTTCATTTCAGCCGTCAATGGATGGTTTCATTCTGTTAGAGGATGTATTCACACTGATTGATAAACTGGGAATGAAGAATCCACACAAGAAACCGATTGTAGTACTGGACGAATTCCAAGAAATACGTACATTGGACAAGAATCTGGATAAAAGATTGCGGTCTATTCTACAGACTTACAACCATGCCAATTACATTTTCTTAGGTAGCCAGGAATCGATGATGCAGGAAATCTTTGAGAAAAAGAAATCTCCTTTCTATCATTTTGGATATTTGATGAAGTTGGGTAAGATTCCTCAAGATGACTTCTATGAGTTTCTCAAGAATGGCTTTCTTCTCTTGGGTGAAGATATGGATGCTGAAACGATAGGCCGCAGCATTCTGTCGTTCACCAATTGTCATCCCTATTACACCCAGCAACTGGCTTACCAGACATGGAATAACTGGAAACAAAACGGTTACAGTGATACTTTGTTGGAAACTGCCATTACGGAGTTGACTCATGTACACGATATGGATTATGAACGTTTATGGAGCACTTTCAATAAAACAGATAAAAAAGTCTTGATAGGCTTAACTATGCAGATGGGGACTCCGTCCAGTCTTCCTTTTCTACAAGGTGTCGGTATTGATTCTCCAAGTACTGCCTTCAGTAGTTTGAAGCGACTTGGACAACAAGGATATGTGATACGTAATGAGGGGTATGAACTGGATGACCCTTTCTTCAGAAGGTGGATTGAAGTAAAGAGAGAAGGGCGATAGAAAGAGGAAATCCTTGTTGGGTTTCATATCATTTCAGCATATTGAGTTTTATGCTTATCATGTCTTTATATGATATTTGCATCTCCTCCGGTAGAAAAGAGAGACTGATGAACTCCATCCATTTGGTTTCTACTTTCAAGAGTTTCTTGAAGAGGTTTTCTATTACTTTTTCGTCCAATCCCGACGCCCGCATGGACATAACAAAGTCAGCCTTCTTCAATTTACGTTTTTTGCCGTTTAGTGTAAGTGCAAGTTCTTCGGTGTCTTCAGGCATCACCAATGCGGTAGACAGCATGTCATATGCTGGTGTGAGCGTATATACCCCTTGTTGGGGACTATAAAGCGAGAAGTTCTTCAAATGCATGTCGGCATTACCGGTTATCCATGAAAAGACGACTTGCTCCCAGAAATTCACCAGGTCCAATTTGGGAGCGGATGAATATCTCAGCACTAGCTTCGCAATCTGCTCATAAGAACCTTTGTATTTTTGTTCAGTGAGTTTTTCAGAAAGTTGGCACATATCCTCCATAGCCAATTTTCCCCCTTCATTCGTGCGGTCTATGCGCCGGGTGATATAGCATAATTCACCATCCTCAAAGCGGATGAGGCTATGTGGCACAACTCGTATCTTGGCTATTTCCGCAAGATGCATTGTCAGATCCTCTAATTCGGGAAGATTACCGAACCGTTCGGTTTGCGGCTTCAAAATATAGCGCCCCCATAAGCCTACAATCGTAAATCGTCCAGGCTCGTTTTTACTTCCTTTGTTGATATCCAATGATAATTTGGCCTGCACTCCGGTCAGTGTGGTCTGACTGCGAATTACCTGCCTTGCCAAATCGTTGAGATTATTGTGCGTATAAGGCAATATAGGCGCCTCTAGTGTCCCGAATATCTTTTTTGAGCAAGCCTTGTGGAAATCCCTCTCATTTCCATTCAGTTCTTTGTAGCAATACAGACATTTTGCCATTTTTAATCCTCCTCATTTATAGGTTCGATACCCACTGCACCGATACAGTCTTTACAGCACGCCAGCAACAGTGACATTCGGTCACGTGCATCTATTTTCCAGTTCTTTTCCGCAATGTCAAGCAGCCATCCTTCGGGTATCAGCCCGTCGAAAAAAGGAAACAGCACTTTGTCGTGATAGGCTTTCTCTGTCAAGGGTAATGTGAGACTGACAGCTTCTGCAACATCCGACTGCAGGAATTCCGTATCGTACTGGAAGGTATAGCCATCCTCATCCTCTGTGAGGATACCGGCTTTTATTCCTCGGAGATTTATCAATGCCTGCTTCATCATTCGTCAGTTTTAGTTATAGGTACTGCGCCAACTTCGCTGCCAAACAAAGACAGTAGCTGGTTTACCTTGTCCAACCGCAGCGTCTGTTTGCCTTGTTCCAATTCACGGACAAAGCGCAAGCCTACTCCTGACTTTTCCGAAAGTTCCACTTGGGTCAGATTGTACTGCTTACGCATCGCTTTTACATATTTGGATAATGTTGTTTGTTCCGTATATTCCATTTTTATACCCTTTGGGGTACAAAGATAGAATATATTTTCGTTATTACACCCATAAGGGTATAAAAAGATTAAAGGAGAAAGAGATTATATCTTTTCGGGTATAAATTAACTGAAATATCAAAGTAATGATGAAACATGGAGAATACAGAAAGGGTGTGCTAAAAATAGCACACCCTTAACTCATCTTTACTATTTGTAAAGGTTAGACCGATTCTGTTTATATTTTAGTTTGCAGAATTTGGTTTAACTGTTACATTGATATCAGCTTTCTTTGTATAGCCCCAGATGTCTTTTACTGTAACATTCAGTTTTTCAGTAGTGTCATATCCGGCATTCTTCGGAGTAACTTCTACATAGCCTTCCTCAACCTTGTTGCCGTTCTTCTTGGCTCCTACACCATTCTTTTCTACCGTAAATACGTTGGTATTGGCAGATTCGAATGTAACATCGGAGATGTATGGGCTTGTGTACAGTGATGCTTCAGTATCTCCCGCAGCAAACTTGTCTTTGAAGATCTTATAGGCAATACCAGCATATGTAGCAGCCTTAAAGTCTTTTTCGTACAACTTAGCAACGCCTTCAGATGTTGCAACTACACTGATGCCGGCAGCACTTGCAGCTTCTACAGTACCTTGTTCAATCGGGCTCATTACATCCAGTTTGAATGCATTGGCAGCACGTTCAGTTTCACCGTATGCATAGATACCCAAATATTTAGCATCTGAAATAACGATGTTGATAGGTGTATGGTAAGCTTTATCACCAATCAATTCGATTGCAACATTACTAGTGCTTGCATCAGTCAACTTAGCATGGGTATTTGCAACTGCAACGTTGTTAATCTTCTGTGCAGGATCGATTGCAAATGTAATCGTAGAGCTATTGGCATATACATTATCAAACTTGTTGAATGCATGTTTGAATGCGTAACGTGATGCATATGGAGTGCCTGCTGCAGGAGTAACAAGGTCTTCCGTATTCATGTAAGCCTTACCTGTAGAAGTAGTGCCGAATACAACATTTTCCTTAACGAGGAACTTAGACAATGCAGGGATTGACAAAGTGAACGGAGCCTTAACGGTATTCAATACTTCGCTATTCTGATCCAAGAATTTGATTTCAGCATAATAGTTCTTGTCAAGTTCGTAAGCTGTACTTCTAGCATCATCTACATTAATAGTCAACTTAGTGAGATCTTTATTGTCCTTGTCAAATACAACAGTTACGTTAGGCATTTCCGTTGTAGTGCCATTAGCGTTAATGCGATAAACTTTTATTGCATCTTTTGTTTTAGCTATATCAACATCTGCTTTCCACAGAACCAATGCGTTACCAGCCAAATCTTCGAACATCGGAGCAAGAGAGTAATCCTTTTTGTTGTTTGCTGCGGTTGCAGAGATTTCAAAGTTTTGAGTCGGCAGAGTCGTTACACCGCTCAAGCTCTTGGCTGGTTTAACGTTAGTCGGCGTAGATGTTACCTTACCATCCAATGCTACATAATGAATTGTAATCGGGAAGTAAGTAGTAGTAATGTTGTCAGCCAACTTGCCAATCTTGAAGCTAAGACCGTCAATGTCAGTAATGCCCCAACGTACAATAGTAGCTTCATCGATTTCTACGTAAGCATCATACACATTCTGCGGATTGTCGAATTTCACAGTCAGCAGTTCGCCGATAGTAGCAGGCGTTACCTTCGTGTTATCCTGATCGGTTGCAGAGTCAATAGCTTTGTCATTGAGCTTTATCGGTTTGGCTGCCAAATCAATGTTTTCATTGAATTCAAATGAAAGATTGTACAATGTAGTAAATCCATCAGCTTCTTGCAAAGCGTATGCAATAGCTTTATTGTCAACTGTGAATTTAGCTTTGTAATCAGCTTCTTTTTTATATGTTTCACCCTCGTTGGCAGAGAGAGGCATAGCCCACAAACCATTGCCAGAAACAGCTCTTGTCAGTAAACCATTGAAAGCTGTGGGAGTCCCCAAAGTCATAGGAGCTTCACCTAGCTTGGAATTTACCATCTTGAATGAGAATTCGCTTGCATCCAAAGCAGCCGGTGCGATACGAACCAGCAGATTTCCGTTAGATAGTGTCGACAATGCTTGACCTTCTTTCAGTTTCTTGGCACCATCCAGCTTGTTCCATTTGTCGGCATTAGCTTTAGTTGCCAACACGAAGTTATAAGAAATAGGCTCGCTCCAATCTGTAACTTGGTAAGTTTTACCATTGTCCTTGGTAACAACTTGTCCCATTACTTCAATCTCTGTAATCACTACCGGAGTCTTTGGCAATTTAACAGTTGTATAAGCACTTCCGGCTTTATCAACGGCAACGTTCAATTCATAATAGTTACCTTTATCTACAACATAAGCGCTTGCACCTTTAGCGGAAACACCGGTATCAGTACCTACATACTCTTGTTTCTCGGAATCCCATGCATAAACTACCCAGTTGCCAGTTTCTTCGCTGATAGTAGGAGATTTTGCGTCTTTACCAGCTGCTCCCGGAGCGCCTGGAGTACCAGCTCCACCATCTTTGCCTTCTGCACAAATGCCGGTATCTATACCGTCAATCTTCCAGTTCTTAGTGGTAGGATCAATTGTGATTTCAACCTTGTCGCCTTTGTCACCCTTGTCACCCTTAATGGTTTCGATTGTGCTGGTTGAATTGTCATTCCAGGTTACAACAATACCATCACCACTCTTAGTTACGTTGGTTACATATTTACCAGCGTCAACTTTTGCTTGCAAAGCACTTAATGAAGACTTGATGTCGGTCAGCTCCTTATTGATCTGATCGATGTCGTCATCGTAGTCCTTACAAGACGTAAACGTTCCTGCAGTGCCCACCATTAAGGCGCTGAACAGGATTACACTTAGAAACTTCTTGTTCATAATTGAAAACTTTAAATTTATAAATTTAAA
>NZ_QTLV01000024.1:0-12594 GCF_003602795.1 Bacteroides sp. AF34-31BH | reverse complement strand
GTGGTACACGTTTCAAATGCTACCCGGGTCCCTTTTCAAGTGTTAGCTACAACCGATTGCGTAAATCAACTTGGTTCCCGGATCAAAATACGAAGTGACCATGTTGGTTGCTTCGGTAATGCCACCGATACCGTTACCCTGGGCGAAAGCCCCCATTGAAACCAGCAGCGTCATGGCTGCCAAAAAGAATCTTTTTTTCATGTGTCGAAACATTTAATTAGTGAGACAAAAAATCATTTCGACGACAAATATATAGCACTTAATTTATTGATTTACAAACCTTACGACCTATGACACCATATGTCATCACGTTACACCGGAAGGGGATTATTTATATAAATTGATGTAGTTAATCTACTTGCAATCAACATCTATAAAATTTATCAATATACTATATAAGATAAGCTAATCAATAATAAAATATGGCTAACTTTGTATTCTCTTAAACAAGCAAAATCAAAATGTTATGTGTATAATAAAAGAACTTTCATCAACTATTGATTTTATTAGTAGTTTTCAACAAAATGTTAAAATATCAGGGCTGCCATTTACAGATAGAAATGCTCAATTGTCTATCAATGATAGAGAATTGAGCCTTGATTTTCAGCTAACAACAGAAGAAGCTCTTAAAAGCTATAGCTCTGGATTCTTAAATCGTTTTTATGTAATAAGTAACAATGAAGATAAGTATGTAGTTCCAGATCAAAATGGAGTATTAAATGGAAGTATAAACTTAGGCAACTCTGATGCGGAATTACAAAATTATAATATTCGTATTTCACGATTGATGAATGGAAAATGGAATGAAAAAGAGAAATACTACTATAGATTTCTTTTGCCAATTGAAAAAGTTTTTTGGATTAGCGATATAAGAACTTTTGCTTATCAAACAGGTAGAAGTATGTATTTAGGTTTGATACCAATTAAATTTCCCGAAGGTGAAATTCAAATATATCCAGTATCTATAGGTGAACAGAAATATCTTGCAATAGAGTCTGAAATAAAATGTACTTATGAAATGATGCAAAAGTACATTTATTCAATTTCTTTATCATTGGGGTTAATTACGTCTACTATTCCTTTTGATTACGCATATATAATTGCAACAGAAACGGAAAACTTTACAGACGATTTAATATGCGGATTCACACAAATGAGACCAACTATTAAAGGACAATATAATTTCTTTACGACGAATATGTATTCTATTCGAGAATGTTTGAAAAGGAATCATGTTGATTATGCAATGAAACAACTGTATGATGGAGAAACATTTAAAGCCCATTTACAGGATTGGATACAGATTGATGAATTTGCAAAAATAGTCCTAATGTTATATGGAAAAGAAGCTTTAGCAAGAGCGACTTTGATTTTGATAGAATCATCCACTATGTCATTAGACTACCAAGGAGCAATGTGTGCTGTTGCGCTTGAAACAATTTGCTCAGCACTTGAAGATTCTAAAGATAAACCCTATATGAGCAATGATGATTGGAAAACAAAAGTAAAACCCTCGTTTGATGAATTGATCAATAGTCTTTGCAAAGAAAAAATAATTACAGAAGCTCATGCTGTCAATATGAGAAACAAATTAAATTCTTTTAATTTAGGATCAAATAAAGATAAGCTCTCTTTGCCATTCTCTAAAAGAAACTATACACTTTCAGAACAAGAAAAGGATGTAATTAATAGCAGGAATAGATTTCTTCATGGCCATATTCTTGGACATTGTTTTGAAGAGTCTTTTCAGGAAATAATGTACGCAAGTCTTGAATTACAAAAATTATGTGCATTATTGTTATTTCGAGAAAGTGGATTTCATGGATTGATTGTGAATAATGCTGTTTTGATGGGTCTTAACAAAGCCACTTCAGTAGAAGAACCAGTTTTAGTATAATTATCTTCTAATTTTTATGACAAAACATTTATATATAATAGGTAATGGTTTCGACCTTCATCACGAAATTAATAGTTCATACAAAGATTTTCAAGAATGGATGTATGAAAATAATCCTGATGTAATTGAAAAAGCCGATGAGATTTATGGGATTTGCGATGACGAATGGTGGTCTGACTTTGAAAATCAATTGGCATCTTTGGATACCGTAAGATATAGCAGTGAAATTGCATTTGAAAATCAACCGGATTTAGCCTCAGATCATTGTGATAGGACATGGAATGATGCTCAAATTGAAGTCGAGAATCAATTAGAAGAATTATATTCTGATCTTAGAAAGTGTTTTCATGAATGGATCATGCAATTGAAGTCTCCTTTGGAATCAAGAAAAATAGATTTAATTATTCCAGATTCTGTATTTATAAATTTTAATTATACCAAAACATTAGAAAATCTATACGGAATAAATCAGCACAATATCCTTCATATCCATGGATGTGTTGATGAAGATGAAGATTTTATTTTAGGTCACGGCAAAGGCTATGAAGAATTAAAAAGTATAAATACGGTTGATTTGCCAGAACCTCCAGAAGATCTATCTGCTGAAGAATTATCTGAATTTTACGAAGAACATGCAAGTGACGGACAAATGCTGCATGAACAACTTGCAGAAGATGCTGCAATTAGTGGCGTAGCTTCTCAGAGAAAACCTGTAGAAGAAATTATTAAAAAGCACAGCCAATTCTTCAACACACTTGCTAAAATAACCAATATACATGTTTATGGATTGTCATTGTCTGAGATTGATGTACCATACCTTCAACACATATCATCAATAGTCGGGCCTGCGAAATGGGAATTTAGTGACTATAAAGGTACTAATTTATTCAAAATTAAACGATTTTGCGAAAATAATAATATTCACAATTACAATGTCATAGAATTGGAGAGCATAATTGATACCGCACAACTAAAAATCCCATTTACTGATTTGTGACAATTGATTTTTGAAAAGGGCGCGCCGATATCACATCGACGCACCCCAAAGATGGCTACAAAAAGAAACAATTAAACAAATTCATTTATATCAAAAGTCTTCATCTTCTTGGATGTGGACTTTCGTCTTGCCAATGGTCTGCCTGAATCATCCAGACATTCATTAAGCAAACGGTGTATCTTTTCTTGATTGCTCAACTTGTCTGTAAGAAAAGAAAGTATAACCGTGTCCTGCATCTTGTGATGTATGGTAGAAGCTGCGCGGATGGCTTTCTGTTCATCGGGAGCTTCTGACATCAGTACATCTGCCACATTACTTATGTCCTCAAAAGTCATAGCCGTATCAAAATCCGGGTCAGATTGTGCATCCACAGGAGCCATCAATTCTTCCTTTTCTTCTTCAGTCAGTCCCTTTTCCTCCCGGATTACATCCTCCGGATTGATTTCTGAATCTTCTTCTATGGGCTCTTTTTTCATGGGCTCGGAACGTGTGGGAGTTTTTCTTACTACTTCCGGATCTTCCAAATAGACAATCTTTGTCTTGCCGATTACATCATCAGTAGCATAAGAAATTGCCGATAGGTCGTTTGGCGGCGTATCTGGTTTTGCCACTAGTTTCTTACGTCTTGCCTTTTTACGGGCATTACGTGCCTTTTGCTTCATACGTTTCTTGCGATATTTCCATAGTCTAATACGGACAATACGCATCAAACTATAGATTTTGTTCCATATACCATACATTTGCCGATTGAAAATGAATATCCACAAATGCCACAATATAAAAATCAAACAGACTATCTTTACTACGAAATATATTTTTTCTGCCATATCTAAAATGGTTTTAATGGTTTATAATACTCTTTGTTGTACAATTCATTGATTTCCTCCCAATGCTGTTGGATATGGTCCACGAGGATATTACTTATGTAACCGGATATGCTCATGTCCGGGGCAATGACCGGAAGTACACGCTTGATACATTCGGCAACTTCACGGTTTATATATACATGGGAACGGTTGGATGCGGGTATATTGACCAGATACTTTTCCCTATAGCTGCCTGTTTCCTCTTTCTTTTTCCGTGGCTTTGCGGAAACCGCTTTCTCTGAGGATGAATCGGCGGATTCTGTGACGGGAGGAACTTCCGGTTGTTTCGCATTTTCTTCAGCGGGCTTCTCCCTGCCGAAGACAGGTATGTCCCCGACAATGATATTCTTGAGGACATCCTCATTCACTTCCACTTTTTTCTTTGTCATGGCTGCATCAGTTTAAGTTTGACAATCAGTTCTTCCGCCAGTTCTGCGATGCCGCTTCCTTCCAGTTGCTTGGCAGGAGGTGACAGCAGCGTACAGCGGAAAAAGGCACGTTTGGAATGGGTGATTTCTTTCTCATAGCGGCACAAGTCAGGAAGCGTACTATCAAGTACGGTCAGGTGCAGTTCCTTCATTACATCCGAGTACGACTTGTAAATTTCCACATTGGTCCGTTTTTTCAGTCTATTCCAGAAGAAGATGATATCCTTGAGTGGAACATCTTTCATGTTCCTGATATAATCGAGTACCGTTGTGGAAAAAGCAAGCGTACTCTGCATGATGATAAGATCCGGAGTAGTAGGTGTCAGCACATAATCCATATTGACGATAGTACGGAATACCCCCGAGGATTCCACTGTTCCTGGCAGGTCCACGAAAATCAGGTCATAATCTCCGTTTGCCGCAATTTTGTCCGCAGCCTCCCTCGCTTTTTCCGCAGTGGAGCCGACAATAGGATATGCTTTCTTTTGTACGCGTTCCCATTGTTGTTGCAGTAATTGCTGGTAATAGGTACTGTTGGCGACAGCCTTCTTGTCTCGTTCCCTCATACGCACAAGGCTGTGCTGGGGTGAATCACAATCAATGATTGCCACGTTCAAGTTTTTCTCGAAATGGAAGTAGCTGGCAAGGACTACTGTAAGGGCAGATTTCCCGACCCCTCCTTTCTGGTTGCTGACGGCAACGAATAAAGGTTCTTTGCTCATAATTTTTCTTTTTAAAATGGTTATTAAATAATTGTCAGTTCCATCCGTCAATCCGTGAACGCTTCTTTCCAACCAACCGCCGGATGCTGCATCCGTTATCGGGTTTATCCATCATTCCAGCCGATAGCGCATCTGTTATCATATCCGGCTTTCCGTTAATGGTCGGACTGTTGGTCATGACATTCCGATAACTGTCATTTCCTACATTGTTTCCTCTATTCCGATCGCTAACGGAAGCATCAGACAATATGACCACTATTCCATTATCGGAAGTTCGGTTTCATCCGTTCACGCTGCAAATAAAAGGGTATTTTTTCATACCGGCACCATGTTTTAAGGGAGGTGACGACCTGTGTCACCGTTTGTCATCACGTTACATATAACTTGCTATTTTACAGTACAATAAACCGCCATAACTTTGCACCGACAACGAAACGGATACCGCTGCGGGGCTTTCCCGAAGCCGAAGAATGAGGCTGAAGGGTCAAACTCAATTTGACGGAAGGAAAATTCATGTTCAAGCGAACATAGCAAGTTGTGTTTTCGGCAGCCCGAAATATTTCGGGCAACCCAAAACAACTTGCCGCTCGCCTGACGGCTCGGGAGGGATTTCCTCCAAAGTCGGAAATCCATGACGGAAGATCAGAAACTGAAAAAACTCAATGCGTATGGAAGAAAACAAGAACAGAAAAGCAAGAAAAGGTGTAGGGCGGAAATCAAAATCCGACCCTGCCGTGTACCGCTACGGTATCAAATTCAATTCACGGGAGAACGCGCAATTTGAACTCTCATTCCAGAAATCGGGTATGGCTTACCGTGCGAGGTTTATTAAATCGGTACTTCTGAACAAGGAAATCAAGGTGGTCAGAATCGACAAGGCAGCAATGGACTACTACGTCCGTCTTACCAATTTCTACCATCAGTTCCAGGCCGTAGGCAACAACTACAACCAGGCGGTAAAGGCAATCAAGACCAATTTCGGGGAGAAACGGGCATACGCCCTGCTTCGCAATCTGGAAAAGGTGACCATAGATCTGGTGGTGCTGAGCAAGCGGATCATCATGCTAACCCGTGAGTTTGAAGAAACCTACCTTATCAAAAAACAGAGGGAGGAGGAATGACATGGTGGCAAAAATCAACAGGGGCGCGTCGCTCTACGGGGCTGTCATCTACAACCAGCAGAAAGTGAACGAGTCAACGGCACGCATCATTTCGGGAAACCGCATGATTGCCGATGTCACGGGCAATCCGGAACAGGTCATGAGGAACACGCTCTGGGCATTCGAAAATTACCTGCTTGCCAACAGGAACACGGAGAAGCCGGTGCTACACATATCGCTCAATCCTTCGGTGGATGACCGTCTCACCGATTCCCAATTTGCGGATTTGGCAAGGGAGTATATGCAACGCATGGGCTACGGCGACCAGCCTTACATTGTATATATTCACGAGGACATCGGCCGCAGGCATATCCATATCGTTTCCACCTGCGTGAACGAGAAAGGGGAAAAGATTGACGATGCCTACGAATGGAACCGCTCGATGAAGGCCTGTCGGGAACTGGAAAGAAAATTCGGTCTGAAACAGGTGGAGGACAAACGCAGGGAACTGCTGGAACCATATCTGAAGAAAGCGGACTATCAGAATGGCGATGTAAAGCAACAGGTTTCCAACATCCTTAAAAGCGTGTTCTCCACTTACCGTTTCCAGTCATTCGGAGAGTACAGCGCGTTGCTGTCCTGCTTTAACATCGAGGCGAAACAGGTTAGGGGCGAATTTGAAGGGACACCTTACAACGGCATTGTCTATACCATGACAGACAATACAGGCAAACCGGTATGTACGCCCATCAAGTCCTCCCTTATCGGAAAACGCTTCGGTTATGAAGGACTGGAAAAGCGTATTGGTTACAATACCCGTGAATACAAGAACAAAAAACGGCAGCCCAAAATACGGAACGAGATTGCACTCGCCATGCATGGATGCCGTGGCAACCGGGAGGATTTCATCCGCCTCTTGAACGGCCGGGGAATAGACGTGGTGTTCCGGGAGAACGGGGAAGGACGCATTTACGGCGCGACCTTCATCGACCACAGGAACAGGGAGGTCTATAACGGCTCGCGGCTCGGAAAGGAGTTCTCGGCAAATGCCTTTGAGCGCCTCTTTAATAATCCGGGCAATATCCCGAATCTGGATGCGCCCATGCCGGACACCGGTCTGCAAAGCGGATTCTCCTCCGACATGGAAAGTGCCATAGAACAGGCTTTCGGGATCTTCGACTTTGAAGCAAACGGTCCCGACCCGCAGGAAGAGGCTCTTGCACGCAGGCTGTATCACAAGAAGAAAAAGAAACGCCGCTCACGGGGCATCTCCTAAAAACAATATTCATTCACCATTAAAATTATATCGTTATGCAACAGGAAGATGATTTGAGAGGACTGGCAAAGGTCATGGAATTCATGCGTGCCATATCCATCGTGTTTGTTGTCATCCACGTCTATTGGTTCTGTTACCGGGCATTCGTGGATGCGGGTATCAATATCGGAGTGGTCGATAAGATACTACTGAATTTCCAGAGGACGGCGAGGCTTTTCAGCAACCTACTGGTGACAAAAGTGTTCGCCGTCATATTCCTTGCGCTGTCATGTTTGGGCACGAAGGGCGTGAAAAACCAGAAGATGACCTGGCGGAAAATATATACCGCCTTCCTTTCGGGGCTTGTATTGTTCTTCATGAACTGGTGGATGTTCGACCTGCCGTTCAGTCCGACAGTTGACGCCGCCATTTACACGGTAACGCTGACTGCCGGGTACATCCTTCTTTTGATGTCGGGCGTATGGATAAGCCGTATGCTGAAACACAACCTGATGGAGGACGTGTTCAATACCGCCAACGAGAGTTTCATGCAGGAGACACACTTGATGGAAAACGAGTATTCTGTAAATTTGCCGACCAAGTTCGTGTATCAGGGCAAGGAATGGGACGGATGGATCAACGTTGTAAACGTTTTTCGTGCGTCCATCGTGCTTGGAACGCCTGGCAGCGGGAAGTCCTACGCGGTGGTGAACAACTACATCAAACAGATGATTTCCAAGGGATTCGCTTTATATTTGTACGATTACAAATTTGATGACCTCTCGGTCATTGCCTATAACGAACTGCTTAAAAACATTGACAAGTACAGGGTCAGACCGGAATTCTACGTGATAAATTTTGATGACCCGAGACGCAGCCACCGCTGCAATCCCATCAACCCGAAATTCATGGCGGACATATCCGACGCTTACGAATCGGCCTACACCATACTCCTGAATCTGAACAAGACCTGGATTCAGAAACAGGGTGACTTCTTTGTGGAATCTCCGATTATCCTGCTCGCAGCCATTATCTGGTATTTGCGGATTTACAAGGATGGCAAATACTGTACCTTCCCTCACGCAATAGAGTTTCTGAATAAACCGTACGCAGATATATTTACAATCCT
This sequence comes from Bacteroides sp. AF34-31BH, assembly GCF_003602795.1. Taxonomy (NCBI): domain Bacteria; kingdom Pseudomonadati; phylum Bacteroidota; class Bacteroidia; order Bacteroidales; family Bacteroidaceae; genus Bacteroides; species Bacteroides sp. AF34-31BH. The sequence goes on along the minus strand of NZ_QTLV01000024.1, from coordinate 4,200 downwards.
GACCTCATACCCGTCCCTCGAAAACTACCTCTCTCCCTTTATGGATGCCTGGCAAGGAGGCGCACAGGACCAGTTACAGGGCCAGATAGCAAGCGCAAAAATCCCGCTTTCAAGGATGATTTCACCGCAGCTATACTGGGTAATGACCGGCGATGATTTTACATTGGACCTGAACAATCCCGAACACCCGAAAATCCTTTGCGTGGGAAATAATCCGGACAGACAGAACATCTATTCGGCGGCATTGGGACTGTACAACAGCCGCATTGTAAAGCTGGTAAACAAGAAAGGGCAACTCAAGAGTTCCATCATCATAGACGAGCTTCCGACCATCTATTTCCGTGGTATCGACAACCTGATAGCCACCGCCCGAAGCAACAAGGTGGCTGTCTGTCTCGGTTTCCAGGACTTCTCCCAGCTGACCCGTGACTACGGTGAAAAAGAGGCGAAAGTGATCCAAAATACAGTCGGGAATATCTTCTCCGGGCAGGTGGTCGGGGAAACGGCCAAAAGCCTTTCGGAACGTTTCGGCAAGATTCTCCAGCAACGGCAGTCCATCTCCATCAACAGGCAGGACACATCCACCTCCATCAACACGCAGCTGGACTCGCTGATACCGGCATCCAAGATAGCCAACCTCTCGCAGGGCACATTCGTGGGCAGTGTGGCGGACAACTTCGGGGAAGAGATAGACCAGAAGATTTTCCATGCCCGTATCATAGTTGACAACGAGAAAGTAGCGGCGGAAACGAAAGCCTACAAGAAGATACCCGTCATCAACGAGTTCAAGGATGCGGACGGCAACGACATCATGCAGCAGCAGATAGAGCGTAACTATTCACGTATCAAGGCGGACGTGCTGCAAATAATTGAAGATGAAATGCAACGCATCAAGACCGATCCTGATTTACAGCACCTGATACCCAAAGAAGACAGCGACAGGAAGGAGGAATAGGATACCGCTGTTTTATTTCAGCCTGCAAAGGTCGCCCCGTGCCTGTCAGGATTGAGCAAGGCCGAGCCCTTATGGGTTTCCGCAAAAATCTTCCGCGCTCCGCTTGCGGTATTTTTCCGGAAAGCCTTGCACAATCCGGCACGGGACAGCGAGGCAGGCAAGAAATAAAATACCGGCTCACGAGCCGTGAAATGTTTAACTCAAAAATAAAAAGGTATGAGCAGAAGCAACTTCACCCCGATGAAAAGGTTCCACGAAATCATTGGACGTTATGGTCTGAGGCTGATGGAAGTCGGGACAAACCACCTGAGAGTATTTTCCGAAGGCCGGAAACTTTTCGACTACTATCCGCTGCGTATGAAACTCTTCGATTACCGGCAGTGGAAACAGCTTACCTATCCCTCGCTGATTGACGGAACGGACAAGTGGGAAACAGAGCTCGACAACATTATCAAAGAGCTTATGGTATCACAGCAATAAACAGCAGGATTATGAATGGCAATAACAGCAAGACGCTCGTTTGGGACAACATTCCCGAATGGGCGATTTTTGCATTGGAGTACGGCACCCGGGAGGAACTGTTCCTGTCTGATGAGGACAAGAAAATGATAACCAAGTTCATCGCTGAAAACTTTCCGAACGGCTACACCATGTCGGTGGATTGGGAGTCATACAAGGAATTTGACACCAATCCCGCTTTCGGGAAAGCATGTAAGACCTACAAGGTCACTTTTGTAATACCCAAAGAATAATAATATGAGAAAGATAACGTTGAGCGAATACAACGCCATCCCGGAAGACTATCGCGGGATTTGGACTGTCGAACGTTGGGACTTGCCGGATTGGGCGGATTTACGCGAAAAACATATCGGCAAACGTACCATGATGGCATATGACAACGGCACGTGCCTGCTGGTTGAAGGAATGGGGTTTGAAATCGTGGATGACAGCTCATGGAAAAAAACGGATGAGGTCAGGCAGGAAATAGGATGCCATTATTTGAAATTCTACAGCGGGCAAGGGCGCGATCCTCATTACGCGGATTGCGTCATCCGATGGCGTGACACGCTGGAAACGGAAGAGGCAAGGATTGCTTTGGCCATGGATTCCGATACGGAGAAGGATGACGAAATATTCTTTTACTGCGACAGTTTGGATGATTTGAAATCGTTGGCGGACAAAGGCGGGGAGGATTTTACCGTTGCCGGATGCCTCGGTTTCGGGATATACGAAGAACTGTTGCAAACAACTTAAAATGATCGGATATGAAAATCAGATGTCAGGAACCCTACGACAAGGTGGCAGAATATGCCAAGAGCATTGGCGACACGACCTTTCAGAATTGCATCGGACGCCTCAAGCAATGGGAGAAAAACTCCAACGGCAGGTATGAGATTGAGTTCTATTGGGATTTTGCGCCGTATTCATTCGGATTCGCGGAAAGGACGCCGGACGGGCGGAACGGTATCGTAGGTGGATTGCTCTACCACGGCAGACCGGATGAGTCCTTTGCCGTGATGATTGGAGGTCCGTTCCACGGATGGAGCATACATACGTAAAAAATTCCACTCCACAAGTTAATCCGTGATTGCGCGAAAAAAGTGCAGAGGTAATCAACATCCGATTACTTTTGCACCATTTTCACGCATTATTATACCATATATTATGTTAGATTTATAATAGATTTCCTTCAGTATCTTTAAGGAAATCTATTACATTAATGATTGATATGCCATCCGCATTCACATGAGAAGGGGTCAAACCTCCCACAATGACTATTTTAGGAAATCCATCTTTGATATGACGAAGGGAATTGGTTTCCTGGTCGATTTTTTCTTGAGTGGGCATATCAAGTGCAGACTGTATGTACACACGTTTGTCCCCACTGTTGCAAATGAAATCCACTTCCAGCAGTTTTCGCATTTTCCTTCCATCATCATTTGTTATTCTTACCTCAACTTGCCCTATATCAACTGAATACCCTCTGATGCGCAGCTCGTTATATATGATATTTTCCATCAGATGTCCACCATCAATCTGACGGTAGTTCAGACGGGCATTACGTAGTCCTACATCTTCAAAATAGTATTTTGAAGGCGTGTTGATGTAATGCTTTCCTTTAATGTCATATCGAATGGCTTTTTCCAACATAAAAGCATCCTGTAACATTCCAAGATAACTCTGTATGGTTGTATCTGAAATACTATGGCCTTTTACGGACTTGAATGTATTTTCAAGGTTTGTCGGATTGGTCAGGCAGCCTATATTGGAAGCGATAATATCTATAAGCTCACTCAAATCATCATCGTTCCTAATGTTGTAACGCTCTTTTATATCGCGTATATAAGTTCCTTGGAACAAGGATTTGAGATAATTTTCTTTTTCTTTTTTATTTGAAAAAGATACGACCTGTGGCATTCCTCCATAAATCATATAATCCTGTAGGGCAGAAAGTTCATTTGTGTACTGTCCTGCCTTGAGAAATTCCGAAAAACTCAGCGGATGGACTCTGATTTCATACCCTCGGCCACGAAATTCAGTTTTTACATCACTGGACAACATCCGGCTATTGCTTCCTGTCACGTATACGTCCGCATTTTTAATTTTCAGATAGCTGTTGAGTACATCTTCAAACTCAGGAACAAGTTGTATTTCATCCAATAGGATGTAATACATATCGTTATCTGTGATATGCCCATCGATGTAATCCAATAATATGTCCGGCTCTCTGAGGTGTTTACTACGTCGGTCTTCCAAATCAACCTGAATAATGTGCTCTTCATTCACACCGTTTTCAAGTAATGATTGTTTGAACAATTCAAATAGAAGATACGATTTTCCACAACGGCGTACACCGGTAATGATCTTAATCATCCCGTTGTGCATCACACTTTTCAGCTCCTGTAAATATTTATCCCTTGGTATAATCATGTTGCAAAAGTAGTGAAAATTATCAATATTGCAGCCATTCTATTGGAGAAAAATGGGAAAAATACCAATTTTCTCCAATAGAGGGCGGGTGTAAGCGAATCCTTGTTCATTATTTGCCCGCATTCATTAAAAATGAACAACCATAAATGAGCGAACAAAAAACATTTTTTATGTATTATCGTTCTGCAAGAGTAATCATTTTCTGATTACTTACGCAAAATGATTGCAATTTTCTTAGACTAAATGTGCATTTTTCCATATTCTGTAGCTAACACTTGAAAAGGGACCCGGAACAACATTTAAAAAGTGCCCCA
>NZ_QTLV01000023.1:0-13428 GCF_003602795.1 Bacteroides sp. AF34-31BH | reverse complement strand
TAAATTTATAAATTTAAAGTTTTCAATTATGAACAAGAAGTTTCTAAGTGTGACCCTGTTCAGTGCCTTGATGTTGGGTACTGCAGGTACGTTCACGTCTTGTAAGGATTATGATGATGACATCAAGGACTTGCAGGAACAACTGGACAAGAAAGCTTCACTTGATGACCTGAATGCAAAAGTTACTACGTTGCAGACGGCTGTAGATGAAGCCAAAAGTGCCGCAAACGAGGCCAAGAACAAAGCTCAGGAAGCTTTGGACAAGGCTAATTCGACAGAAGGCGGAGTATCCGAGGCAGATTTGACTGCTTTGAAGAAAGAACTGGAAAAGCAAATTGAGAAGTTGGCTTCTTTGGAGGCAGTTGAGACTAAAATCAACGACTTGAAAGAAGAATTGGAAGGCGGCTTTGTTACAGACGAAAAACTAAAAGACTTGGCTGCTGAGGTTGATGCATTGAGCGCTCAAGTTATGTCTATTATCGGACATCGTTTGACTAGTCTGGCTGTAATTCCTACAAGTCATATCAATGGTATTGCTGCTATTACATTGACTACTCTACAGTATACTCCACAAGAGTACAAGGCAATGGCAAAACATACAGATGGTCCTCAAACTGACGAAGATTCTGAAGGAACGTTTACCGCACATTCCAAAACTCCTGTACTTGACCACGTTAATAAAGCTGGTGCTAATCCATACACGGTATCTACAGACAAAAATGAGGCTTACTTCCACGTTAGCCCCAATATGGGTGTACGTACAGAGGATATCTATATGCCTTCTTTCGATTGCATCAAATCTGAAAACATCCTCACCAAAGCTGGCGCAACGATTTCGGAGAACTCTCCTATCCAGCCAACTGGCTATAAAATAGAAGACAATGTATTGACAGTACAATTCAAGAAGACTGTTGCCGAATCCATCAATGAAGCAGGCGGTCATGCAAGTGGAAAAGAAACTTTCTACATGGCTTCTCTAAAGGCTCCTATCGCTAAGGAAAACTTGACTGCTGATGAAGCTAAAGCCCTTAAGGAAAATGGCACTCAGGTTTATGTAAACTCTGAATATGTTCGTCTGCACGAAACAAAAGTAGCTCCTTATATCGCTAATGCACGTACGAAGTACGGCGAAACTATGACCGGCAAATTTGCTGACGAAGTTCAGACCGATGGCGAAGGCAGATTCTACGTACACTACCACGACTCTATTTGTGCATACGAATCACAAGCTAACAACATGATTGACGTTTATGCACAGTATAACAAAGTCCTTGACCTGAAGAAATTGGTAGAGGTTTGTACAACGGAAATCGGTGCAGAAGACCATAACCAACATGCAGAGTTGAAGGCATACAAAGACTATGGTCTGACATTCCGTTTCTACAAGGCTACTGAAGAATATATCACTTTAGGTGGTCCGGAGAATAACAGCAACAAGACTGACCAGCAGAAATTTGCAGAAATCGATTCTCCTATGAATGGTCACATGACTTCAAAAGTCTATAGCCTTGACGGTGTATCTGCCACTGCAGTAGGCCGCGAACCGTTGGTACGTGTAGAGTTGGTGGATACTGTAAACAATGCTTTGGTAGCTATGCGCTACATCAAGGTGAAATGGGTGAAAGAAGAAGGTATGCGTGAAATCGGTTTCACATACGATGATACCATATTCAAATGTGGCAATTTCGCAGATAGAATTGGTACTGTAGCCATGAACGAAGTTATCTACAACGGTGCAAAAGAAGGTGGTATGACCAAACAGGAATTCCACGCCATTTACACTGACGAGGGTTTCGACGCACAAGATGGAGTAGATTATGGTAAGGTTAAACTTCTTAAGAATACAGAAGACGGCGTTGAATCTTACAACATTGAGTGGACTTTGACTCACGCTGACATCGTGAAGAAATATCCAGAATGGAAGAATCACGAAGATATGGTATTCACTAAAACATTCTTCTGGAAAGATCCGACAAAAGCATATCCTACTTTGAAGATTACATTGACACGTACTATCTACAAACCTACATTCGGTGGATATGGATATGACAATCGTTATTGGAAGAAAAACACCAACAACACTGTATTCAATGTGAACCCGGTAGTTTATGGTGCTGTGGAATGGAATCCTGCATGGAATGAAACCACTGGACACGTATTGACTGGCGATAAGACTAACAATAATCCGACCGTAAATATCTACACTGACTTAGTGAACGGTTTCTTGAACAAAGACGGTGTAAAACCTGCTACTGGTGCATGGGAATACCTGTACTTCCAGGATAAGAACGTTGCGAATGTGAAGAATCCTTATTCTCCTACATTTGAAGCAGAAGGTGTACGTTTTGAATTCGATGCTGAACAGTTGGCTGGTAAAACTTATAAGTACTTTGATGTTGCCAGCAAGACATTCAAGGATGGTGCTGTTACATTGAGTGCCGACAACACAAAATTGTACATTGCAGGTGAATTGGCTGCAACAATTGACAATTATAAGGACAACCTCTGTACAAATGCAAATAATCCTCTGAAAGGTCACAAGACTTATAACATCAAATTGCAAGAAGCTGATCCGGATGCAAAATCCAATTTCGGAGAAAACACCAAACCGACAGAAGCTGCCAAAGCTTTGGTAGGTCAGATTGTTCCTATCAAGTTGGTTGCAGACCTTTGCTATGGTGATGCAACTCCGGGACATCCGGCTGCTCATACTGAAGTTATCAAGGCTTATGATGCCAACATCATTGAACCGATGACTATCACAGTGAATAAGGAAGAAGGAGAAGTAACTGATGCTGTTGTTAACGGTAGCTCTGTAGATGTAACAGGTGCTTATACTTACACTTGCTGGAATGCAGACGAAAACGGTAATTTCTACACTGCTTCTGAGGCTCCCAATGCAACAGCTCTGCAAAAAGAACTGTTCAAATTCTACGAATGTACTCCGAGCAACTGGATGACTGATCAAGTTAAGACTAACCTGAAACTGGTAGACGGCAATTTGCAGCCTGTGGCTGGTTACAAGGAAGGTAGCCTTCCTGCCAACACAACTGTAGTTTACAACGTAGATGCAACAACTGGTAAGGAAACACTGACTTACTACAACCACAGTGGTACTCCTGTAAACTGGGATTATGAAATCTATGTTCCTATCAAGTTCGGTTATAAGTGGAAGACTTTCACTCAGGAATTCAAAATCCACGTAAATGAAAATGCCGGTACTCCCGCAGGAAGATAAGAGACAACTCTGAAAAGAGATGCCAATAAAGTAAACAGACAAGAGAGAGTGCTTCATCCGATTGAAGCACTCTTTTTTATAATATAACAACTAAAAATATGAAACAAACAGTCATTATAGGAATATTGTTGGGAATACTGCTACTAACCGGATGTGACAACAACGAAAAAGAACATGATTTTGTCGGTATATTCACTACTGCCAACGGCATAAAGTTTGAGCTTCGTCCAGATTCTACATCAATCATAACTTTCAAAGATTCTATGATTTACGAAAGTTCTTGGAAAATAAGCAAAGATCGTAACAATGAAACCTATGCCAACATAGAGTTTGCTGGTTATCAGAATTATTATTATTTGAAAAATGGTAAGCTTTATCGCAGTATACGCGAAATGAACCATGATGCCTTAGGTGAAGAGGTGAAGTATATAGAATGATTTCCGCGCCTCTCATCACTCTCTAGATTTTTTTCTCCCCACTTTGCTTCCACACTTCCACCCACCTCCTGCATCCCCCTATCCATCGGCACTTGAACTGCTGTGGAAGCAACAAAAAAAGGTGGAAGCAAATTTTGCTTCCACCTACTCAAAACGCTATAGTTTTACCGTAACCTACTTGTCTCTACCATAATACCCCGTGCAAGGTACATAAATCGGTTGGTTCAGTTTTCCTGCATTCTCGAGCTTGCCTTCGCTACGAAGCAGGCGAATATGAAGCTGTGCAGTAGAGCGCATCATTCCGCAGAGGCTCTGAAAATCACTGCGCGTAAGGAACTGATGCGTAGAGAAGTAGCCCGTCAGTCGCCTGTCAATCTCCTTGTCACTCAGCTTTTGGGAATGCTCATTCAGCCCCAGCGGTTTAACTTTGATGGCACCTATCTCATTCTTCAGCACCTGGTCGGCACGAAACTTGATGCCCTTCAGCTTAATCTTGGTGGTTTTTCGTTTGGTCGCAGCGGTCACCGGCTCCGTGCTCGTCAGTACGGGATGAAAATAGCCGATACCGTCCAGATGCACCTGCCGCCCCTCGGCAAGGTCTTCCCCCATGACGTGCGACAAGGCATCCAGTACCGCCGAGACATCAGTCTCCGTCAACGAGCTGCGTTCCTGAATTCTGCGACGCAGTTCGTCGGTAGTGGTAGAGCCGTTCAAGCGGATGCGCGGATGAAGTATCTTTTCTTCCCGCTGTTTGTCTTTAGGTTCCGGGAGCTCATACCAATCGAATAAAATTGCCATAGTTCAATGTCTTTTAAGTTGTTGTACAATACGTTCGCGCCCTATGCGGAATAGGTGCGGGTTACGTACTTCATCCGTAAAAGCTTTGGGAAGAGAAACGCCTAACGACCATGAACAGCTCTGCTTACGGTCGTCAAGCGATTGCTTCATGGCCGTAAGCAGAGCTGTTCATGGTCGTTAGGCGTCATCTATTCCCTATACAAAAGTAGACAAACAAAGGGAGAAAAGCAAAGGAATGCCTATGTTTTAAAAAAGAAATCCAAAGGTTTCCGACACCACGCTGTATAGTTTGTGGAAGCAGGCATTTATTTAATAATTATTCTGCTGAATACTTGTTTTCCGCCTCCTGATGTCGTATCTTTACGAGAATTATATTTACCCAAACAAGCTGACAAACAGAATGAAAATTACCTTGATTAGAGCAGAAAAAGAGAGCGGAAAGGAAGCCCTCAGCACCCTGGAAGCGGATGCACTGATTAAAAAACTAAAAACCGAAACCAAAGCCGGACATGTGTCGACCCTCCGGGCCATCCTTCCTCAACTGGAGGGCACTTGCGCCCAATACGAACATATAGACAAGCTGCCCCGCATCTATCCCGCCGTGGAATATAGCCGTACACAAGAGGGGGAACGACGGATGAAGAACTATAACGGACTCGTACAACTGGAAATAAACCGTCTGTCGGGCATTGCCGAAGCGGAATATGTAAAGCAACAAGCCGCCCTGCTACCACAGACCTTTGCCGCTTTCTGCGGTTCCAGCGGACGGAGTGCCAAGATATGGGTATTGTTTGCCCTGCCCGACGGCACGACACCGAAGCTGGAGAGCGATGCCGCCTTGTTTCATGCCCACGCCTACCGTATGGCGGTGAAGTGCTACCAGCCCTTGCTGCCGTTTGCCATTACATTGAAAGAACCTTCCCTTACCCAGAGTTGCCGCATGACTCTGGACGGATATCCATACTATAATCCTGCCGCTGTGCCTTTCTGCCTGGAACAGCCCCTCGGCATGCCCGAAGAGGAGAACTTCCGGCAACGAAAACTCGCAGAAAAGAACCCGCTGTTGCGGCTGCATCCGGACAGTAAAGCCTCGGACACCTTCGCCATACTTTTCGAATCGGCCCTTGGCCGTGCATTCCGCGAATTGGACGGTTGGAAACGGGACGGGGATTTACGGATACTGCTGGTGCCTCTGGCCGAACATTGTTTCAAGGCAGGCATCCCCGAAGAGGAAGTAGTCCGCCAGACATTGATGCACTATTACCGGGAAACGGATGAATTCATTGTCCGTCAAACGATTCATAACCTATATCAAGAGCTTAAAGGCTTCGGGAAAAAGAGCAGTCTGACGCAAGAACAGGAGAGCGTTTTCCGGCTGGAAGAGTTTATGGGGCGCCGGTATGAGTTCCGCTACAACACCGTTCTGGATGATTTGGAATACCGTCAGCGCGACTCCGTCCATTTCTATTTCAAGCCCGCCGACCAGCGTGCCCGCAGTACAGTCTCTATGAATGCCCTGAAGGAGGGTATCCGCGTATGGGACCGCGACATCAACCGTTTCCTAACTTCAGACTATGTGCCACTCTATAATCCCGTCGAAGAATACCTTTACGACACCGGCCGCTGGGACGGGAAAGACCGCATCCGGGCATTGGCCGACCTCGTTCCGTGCCACAATCCTCATTGGCAGGAGCTGTTCTACCGCTGGTTCCTGGGCATGGTGGCACACTGGCGTGGAATGGACCGGCAACACGGAAACAATACTTCTCCTCTGCTTGTCGGTTCTCAAGGGTTCCGGAAATCCACCTTTTGCCGCATTTTGCTGCCACCGGAGCTGCGTTTCGGCTATACGGACAGCATCGACTTCAAGAGCAGGCAGGAAGCGGAACGCAGCCTGGGACGCTTTCTGCTCGTCAACATTGACGAGTTCGATCAAATCAACATCAACCAGCAGGGCTTCCTGAAGCATCTGCTGCAGAAACCGGCTGCCAACCTGCGCAAACCCTACGGCAGCACCATCCGTGAGATGCGGCGGTATGCCTCCTTCATCGGCACCAGCAACCAGAAAGACTTGCTGTCCGACCCCAGTGGCAGCCGCCGTTTCATCTGCATTGAGGTCACCGGTCCCATCGATACGAATGTCACCATCAACTACCGCCAGCTCTATGCGCAGGCTCTGAATGCCGTAGCCAAAGGTGAGCGTTACTGGCTGGATGATGCCGATGAAGCCATCTTGAAGCGGACGAACCGGGAATTTGAACAGCTCACCCCACTGGAACAACTCTTCCACAGCCATTTCCGCGCGGCAGAAGAGGATGAAGAGGGGCAATGGATGATGCCCATGCAGATTCTTTCCGCTTTACAGACAAAGACGCGTGACCGTCTGGCAATCAACAAGGTTGCCGTATTCGGGCGGACGCTCAAGAAGCTTGAAATACCGAACAAGAAGTCAAGGCAGGGGACACTGTATCATGTAATGCCGCTGGATTAAATGCTCTGCAGTAACCCCGCACAAGCATCTTCCAGAATGTCCAGCACATACTCAAAACCTTCGGAACCGCCGTAATAGGGGTCCGGTACATGGTCGGCATGGGTAAACTTTGTACAGTATTCCGTCATGCGGTGTATCTTGCTCCATTCGGCGGTTGAAGGGGCACGATCTTTCAGGTCGTCGATGTTGCGGTCGTCCATACCGATAATCAGGTCGAAGTTGTAAAAATCCTCGGTACGTACGGGTCGCGAAAGATGCGTCAGATTGTATCCACGGCGGGCGGCATGGGCACGCATCCGGCTGTCCGGCAGTTCGCCCTGGTGATAGGACAGAATGCCTGCAGAATCGATTAAAAACTCATCCGCACGTCCGGCTTCTTCTACCAGATGCTTCATGACTCCCTCTGCCGAGGAGGAACGGCAAATGTTGCCGAGGCAAACGAAAAGTATCTTCTTCATATTTCTTTAGTTACGAGTTATTTACATCGGGTCTACATCATAATACACTATCAGCGACTTGAAGCGGTCTTCCGCCACCATCTCCTTTTGCACCTGGACGAGCAGTTCGCGGGCACGTGCCATTGGGGCATTGGTTTCTATCTTCAAGACAATCTTTCGGATGAACAGGGTCTGTACGCGTGCTACGGGCGGCTTGTCCGGTCCCAGCACACGGTTGCCGAAGACGGTGCGGAGCTTGGCGGCCATAGTCTGTGCCATGAGGTCGAGCAGGGTCTCGTTCCGGTTCTTCAAGTAGACGTACACCAGGCGGTAGTAGGGCGGATAGTGGAACATCTGGCGTTCGGCAAGCTGCCCGCCTACCATGGCTTCGTAGTCGTTGGCAATGACTTGCGGGATGATGGGATGGTCGATGCTTTTGGTTTGTAGCACCACCCTGCCGCGCTTGTTCTTCCGTCCGGCGCGTCCGGCAACCTGCGCCATCAGCTGGAAGGCGCGCTCGTAGGCGCGGAAGTCGGGATAGTTCAGCATGGTGTCGGCATTGAGTATGCCCACAATGCTGACGTGGTCGAAGTCCAGACCCTTGGACACCATTTGCGTGCCTATCAGGATGTCCGTCTTGCCTTGCTGGAAATCGGAGATGATGCGCTCGTAGGCGGTACGGGTGCGGGTGGTGTCCAAGTCCATACGGGCTACGCGGGCGTCGGGGAAGAGGGCTTTGATGTCATCTTCTATTTTTTCCGTGCCGAAGCCGCGGTTGCGCAGGTCAGTGCCCTCGCAGGCGGGGCAGATGCGGGGCAGTTGGTAGGTGTAGCCACAGTAGTGGCAGGTCAGTTGGTTCAGCCCCTTATGGTAGGTGAGGCTGACGTCGCAGTTCTTGCACTTGGGTACCCAGCCGCAGGTGTTGCACTCTATCATGGGGGCGAAGCCGCGGCGGTTCTGGAAGAGGATGACTTGTTCTTTCTGTTCCAGCGCTTCGCGGATGTATTGCAGGAGCAGCGGAGAGAAGGGACTGTTCATCATCTTCTTGCGGTGCAGCTCCTTGATGTCTACGGGGATAATCTCCGGCAGTTGTATCTCTTTATAGCGTTCTTTTAGTTCCACGAGGCCATACTTACCGGTAGTGGCGTTGTGCCAGGTCTCTACGGAAGGGGTTGCCGTGCCCAACAGAGTTTTGGCGCCATACATGGAGGCGAGTACAATGGCTGCATTGCGGGCATGATAGCGGGGAGCAGGGTCTTGCTGCTTATAGGTGTTTTCGTGCTCCTCGTCCACAATCACAAGACCGAGGTTGCGGAAAGGAAGAAAGACGGAGGAGCGGACGCCGAGAATAATGTCATAGTCTGCTTCCGACAGCTGCTTCTGCCAGATTTCTACCCGTTCGGCATCGGGGAACTTGGAGTGATAGATGCCCAGTCGGGAGCCGAATACGCGTTGCAGGCGCTCTGTGATTTGCGCAGTGAGGGCTATTTCGGGCAGGAGATAGAGCACCTGCTTTCCTTGCCGGATGGTTTCTTCTATCAGATGAATATAGACTTCGGTCTTGCCGCTTGCCGTGACACCATGTAGCAGGCAGACGTTCTTGCTTTGAAAATTCTCTAAGATGGAGTGATAAGCGCGTTGCTGGTGCTCGTTCAGCGGGTTGACGGGGATGACTTCTTTGAGGAGTGCTTTGTCTATGCGACCTATTTCCTGCTGGTAGACTTCGAATACACCACGGTCCACAAGACCGTTGAATACGGCAGGGGTGGTGGAGGTGCGTTGCAGCAGTTCGGCTTTGGAGACTTCTTTTATATCTCGTCCGCTGAGGTAGCCGGAGAGTTCCAGATATTTCATCAGCAGGTCCAGTTGCTTGGGGGCACGGCGCTGCAACTCGTCGAAGAAGATGTGCAGGCGGTGTTCGTTGCGGGCGGCGGCGGTGAGGCGTACACGGGTTTCGGTCTTAGGCTTATAGGTACGGCGCAATTCTTCCTTTACGAAGATGGCCTCTTTGTCGAGCAGTGACTTGATGACAGAAAGTATGTTCTTGATGCCGGTCTCTTTCTCCAGTTTCGTCACGCATTGCTCCGGGTCGGCAGAGAGCATATCCAGTATCTTCTGTTCCTTCTCCGGCAGGCGGACGTCGGACTCGAAATCGGGATTGTACTCTACGATTGTTTCGCTTTCCAGCTTCAGACCGGAGGGCAGGGCGGCTTTGTAGACGTCTCCTTGCGTGCAGAGATAGTAATCGGAGAGCCATTCCCAGAACTTGAACTGCCGCGGGAGCAGTATGGGGCGGGCATCCAGCAAGGCGGACACTTCCTTTACTTCGTATTCGGTGGGGGCACAATAGTGCACGTTGCGCACGATGGCTGTATAGTATTTCTTCCGTCCGAATGGTACTACCACCCGGCAACCAATCTGCACTTCATCCGCCCACTCGTCGGGCAGGGAGTAGGTGAAGCAGCTGTGCAAAGGCAAAGGCAATATGACGTCGGCAAACTTTTTCATCGTGGGGACAAAGATAGTGGAAAGTGGAGGGAGAATGAAATGAACGGGGTCATTTTTTATGATGAGAGGGGGAGGAGGCTGTTGTGGATTTGGGATGAAGATAAGGGGGGATATGGGTATTGCAGATTTTATGGGTAGGATGGGTGTAGAGGTATGGGGAAACTGGTGTAAGCGTTTTATAAGCTTTGTTCGATGTATTAAAATAAGAGTGAGTTAGTTATGGTAAAACTATGGCATTTTGAGTAGGTGGAAGCAGATTTTGCTTCCACCTTTTTTTGTTGCTTCCACAGCGGGGTAAATGCCGATGGACAGGGGGATGCAGGAGGTGGGCGGAAGTGTGGAAGCAAAGTGAGGAGAAAAAAGTTTCTGGAGAAAAAAAGGAGGATGTTCCCATAGAACATCCTCCTTTTGATTTTATAATTGTCTATTCAGACAATTTTCTACTACTCGGATTATCTAGTAGCTTGTTTACGTGTGATAGTTACGTTGTATGCATACTCACTAGTACCCCAGTCGTGAACGAACTGCAGAACCACATTTACTGTATGAGTAAACTCAGTACCTGTCGGGAGTGCAATACAAGTCAGCTTACCAGTTGTAGGATCTACCTTGAAGTATTCATCTTTGTCTGTTCCGTTAGACATAATGTAGCGGAGACCAGTTTTAACAGACTTCTTGTACAAAGCAGCACGAGCAGTGACTTCTTCGGCATTGAATGTAGTTCCATTGAATTTAACAACTGTCTCACCTGCATAGTCTTTCAATATCAGATTCTTCCAGAAGTCTTCAGCCTTAGTCTTAGTGCCAGCTACAGAATTTTCAATCAATTGCTTCAAAGTAATTTCTGTATCCTTGGCCAAGTTCGGATCGTTGAATGCTTTCAGTGCAGCACCACCGGTGAAATCTGCTATCGGACGAGCTACAGTCCATAATTCTTCTGCATCAGGTTTACGGTTCTTGTCAGTAGCATCGTAACCATTTGCATCATAAATATCAACTTTCAGATTACCAACCTTCTTGATATCAATAGGAGCAGTGAATGCTATTCTCCATTCGCCATTTGATTCTTCAACAACTAATTGCTTCTTCTTCATCAAATCTTGTACAAATGCATTCTGCTTATCTTTATTCAATTCGAATACAGCTTTAGCATCAGCAGGAGTTACATCATACATGTGAGCGAAGTTTTCAGACTTAATACCGAAGTTGCCGTTAGCAGCATCACTCCAGTCACCAATGATTGTACGTGCTTCGTATGCTTTCTTGATAGAAACTGCAAATGTGCGATTTACAGAAACTTTATTCAGAGTCAACATGAAGTATTTTCTATCATATTCATTGCCAACTGCATAAGGAGCATTATCTTTCCAAGTACCATTCCAAACACTATTGGAGTTAGCTGTAGGTGATACATAAAGAGTCGTCTCTGCCAATTCTACCTTTGGCCCTACAACCAGGAATAAAGAGTCTTTGTCTGCATTATCACCACCGTTTCTGTAGTACAAGTAGATATCTTTTGCATTAACCTTCAAGTTGTCAGAATTCAAGGCAGAACCAACCGCGTCGTTCTTCATGTATGCCCGACCTTCTGTCTTAGAAAGCATCTTGTATTCTTTTGCTTTCGCATCATATACATAAAGTGGCAACAGATGATTTCTGTCTTCTACATTGTTACCGGCAACAATATCACGTCCACCGATTTCAGATTCAAACTTACGAACATTCAATGCAATAACAGTTGCCTTACTAGCATTGTAGCTCATTGACAGATTGCCTTCATTCGGAATCAATTCGATGGAATTATATGTATATGGATCTTCAGCCTTACGAATAGCTTGAATAGGGAATGTATTTTCAAATACATAGTCAGCAACACCTTCAACTTGTGACTTCACAGTCGTTGTAAGTTTTATTGCTGCATATTCGTTAATGGCAGATGCCTGATATTGTTCTTTTACAGAAAGGATACCATCGTTGATTTGGAAGATACCTTGTTTAGATTGTATTTCCTTGCCATTCAAAATGAATTTAGTGTTATTTGGCAATAACTCAAATTTCTGAGTATACTCAAGACCTATTTCAGACAATTCCGGGGTACCGGATACGTTAGACATATAAGCATTTATAGAGTCATTCAAATTATAAGATTCATTATAAGTAAATGAATTTTTCTCGGAATGCATATCATAAGCACCAGGTAAACCAAAAGGCCAGTTGCTGTCATTTCTATGAGAATGTGCTGCAAAAATCCAATTTGTATTAGCCCAACTTGATTTAACACTGAAATAATCAGAAGAAGAAGTGTATTGCTTATACATGGTAACATCCAAAGAAGACATATACATTTGTCCGTCTACAATGTTTTCCTTAGCAATCATCTTCACTGACAGAATACCATTATTCAATTCAGGAGTTCCTTGCACGCTCCAAACCGGAATATCAACAGCACGTGTTTTATAAGAATCTGAGAAGAAGTATTCAGCATCTGTTTGACTATATTGATTAGGCCAAACTTTAAATTCAGCGACACCAGGTATGGCGGCAAACAATTTGTTTTCTTTGGCTGCTTCATCATAAGAATAGAGTTGATAAGCATTAACATCTGCTTTTTCCCCAAGAGCGGTTACAACACCTACCAGACGGAAAGGTTCTTGAGTATTATCCTGATCGAGTCTTGAATCATTAATCCAGTTTTTGTAACTCTCATCCTCTCTGGTTGCCTTTCTGTATTCCCACTTACCAGGGTCATCAGTCTTTTCGAACCAATCATAAACATCTAATTTAGCCACCTCAGAGCCACCAACAGTTGAATTATCCGCATAGGGCTTTCTGAAAGCAATGCTCTGTAAACCGTTGAAAGCAGAACCTTCCATTAACAAAGTATATGACTGACCGCCAATAGTAACTTGCATGGTTCCATCTTTTTCATTGTAGATCATTGAAGGAACATTAGCATTGTATTTGAATGAAGTCTTATACTCTCCAATGCAGATATAACCCTCTTCGTCTACCTTCACGTAGTTTCCGATAGCTTCTTCAACATTAGCTTCTGAGCCTGCAGCCTTGATTTTCTCACCTGCGTCATTCAATACATACTCATAGGTTGCACCTTCATCTACGCTAATCATCCAGTAGTTCTCGGCATCTACCTTGAACTTCGGAACAATTGTAGCCCCGGTTTCACCCTTCGGGCCTTGAATACCCTGAAGTCCTTGCTCACCTTTTTCGCCTTGAGCACCATTCTTGATAGTTAAAGTTTCGCCACCGGTAAAAGTCAGTAAATAACCACCCTCAACAGGAGCATAACTTTCGATGAATTTCTTGCCATTGATTGCAGCAAGGATGTCATCAATCTGTTTTTTGTTTGCATCGATCTGCTCCTGCAAGCCATCGATGTCATCATCATAGTCCTTACAAGAAACAAATGTACTTGTGGAGCCAACCATTAAAGCTCCAAACAAGATTGCACTTAGAAACTTTTTGTTCATAATTGAAAACTTTAAATTTATAAATTTAAAA
>NZ_QTLV01000022.1:0-13475 GCF_003602795.1 Bacteroides sp. AF34-31BH | reverse complement strand
GGTGGTACACGTTTCAAATGCTACCCGGGTCCCTTTTCAAGTGTTAGCTACACCGCCTTTCCCGGCTGGTGAATAATTTGAAATTTTAGTGGTCGGGGATAGTCCCGTTTGTCTGTTTGGTTTTTGGGTTGCCAATCAACCGTAGTCACGTTGCTTCATATTGTTACACATTATTATATTATAGGAAATTGGTTCATGTCGAACGCTTCGTGTTCCTTGCTTGTATCGCCAGTTCCGGCAGGGACAGCAACCGTAGCCAGTTCCGCTTCGTTACGCCCCAGCAGTTCCGCCACCTTTGCCAGCCCGCCGTTGATGTTCTCCACCACCGCATCGTAGAGGTTCGTCCCCTCAATGCTTGCCAGCGTCCCGGCGGCTTGCCGCTGTTCCGCTTCGGTGGGGTTGTCGGCGTTCGCCGTGCGTACCGCTTCGCCCAGTTCGTCAAAGCTCACGCCCGTAGCCCGCCCGGTATCATCGTCACCGTCCATGTACCCGGCTATTTCCTCGTCCTCGTAGTCGGGTTCGTCATTCTCGTAACCGGGCGTTTCTTCCGCTTCGGCTGCTGCTTCCGAAATGTTTTCTTCCGGCTGTCCGTCAGCCTGCGGCGCAAAAATAGTATCATTCTCAGCCGCTTGCGGGAGGTGTCCCGATTTGTCCTGCGCTGTCCCGATTTGTCCGCCCTTGTATCGGCTTTCACCTATCAGCGTGTAGCCTGAAACCTCGTTTCGTGGGAGTGGCGCATCATCCGTTCTGCCCGGTGATGTCCGGCTGTCCGTGTAGCGATACCACAGCCATAGGGCGATATAGTACACCAAAAGCCCGGTAAGTATGCAATAGATTACCATAGTCAGACAGGCTTTTGGAAGTGGCTTTCGTACAGGGTGTTTATCTCGTCTTGGTACTGCTCGAAGTGGCGCAGCAGAATGTTTTCCACGTAGCTGCTTACCGTCACCTTTCGACCGCCTATCACCGTCACGATACGCATCAGCTTCTCGTGCGTGGTACGGCTTACATACAAGGGCTGTCGGTCTGCCAGTTCCACTTTCTGAAAGTAGGTTTCCCGGTAGTCACCCGAACCGCCCTTGCGCTTGCGGTTTGTCGTTTTCTCCACCCGCACCGTTTCAGTCTGCCGTCCCTCGTGGGCGGTTCCCGTTTCGCCGCCGGGCTGCGGTGCATCATCCGGCTGGCTCTCCCGCTTGGCGGGTACGCCCTGCGAGATAAGCTCTTTCATGAAATCCTCGTCTATCTTCGGCATCCCGCCGCTTTGCTTTGCCATATCATTGTAATTTGATGTAGTACACTATTTCGGTTATCAGTTCTTCCAAGTTGCTTCCCCTTACCAGCGGGCGGCTGGCGGGAAAGAGCGTGGAGCGGAACACCGCCTTTTTATCCGCCACCAGTTCCTTTTTGTAGCGTTTGGTATCGGGGATAAAGGTTTTCATCAGCGGCAGTTCCAGTTCCTTAATGGTTTTGTCATAGGCGGTGTAAAGGTCTGTTTTCTCCCGCCCGTCCACCATGTTCCAAAAGAGGTACAGCCCGGCAAGTCGGCAGGCTTCATTCTTCACCAATAGCTTTTGGATAGCCATTGCGAACGACAGGCTGCTTTCCAGCACCACCTTGTCGGCTGAAATGGGGGTGAAGATGTAGTCCATGCCCGCAAGGGAGTTTATCACGCCCTCGCTGTTCACCGTGCCGGGCAGGTCGAAAAACATTATATCCGGCACGTGTCCGGCAGCTATATATTCGTCAGCCGTTGCAATCGCCTTTTCAGGTGAACTGCACAATACCGGGTAGGCTTTCTTCCCCAGCCGGGTGAACTGTTCATACGCCATTCGCTTGTAATCTTCATCCGCCCCGACCTGCTCGGCATCCCGCTTTCGCATCCCGGCAATGGAATGTTGCGGGTAGTCGCAATCGACCACCGCCACATCGTAGCCTTTGAGGTAGTAGAGGTAACTCGCCGCCAGCACGGTAAAGGTGGTTTTGCCGACCCCGCCCTTTTGGGTGGAAAAGGCGACATAAAGGGGTGTTTTCTCGTTTTCCATATTGCTTTCGTTCATTATTGGTTGATAGATTTATTTATTGCTTTCAATCAATCCAGCCATATAGCTTTCTTTGTTTCCATATTTCAATCTTGTTTTCCTGCTTTCATTCTTTCTTGAAATATTGAAATCCTGCAATCGCGTTTTCTTGAAATCATGCTTTCTTTCTTGAAATATGACTTTCAATCTTGAAATCTTCTGCAAATAAAAGGAGAAAAAACGTTCGTTTTCAGATGTGTCCCGATTTGTCCTGTGCTGTCCCGTTTTGTCCACCAACCGCCTATTTTACAGCATTATAAATCACCGTTACTTTGCAGCGGAGTAACGAACCGCAGGGGGCAGAGGTGTAAAACCGAGCTGGTGAACGCAGGGCTTACCGTTCCACGCTAACCCCAATCCGTCCGTGACGGATTTCGATTTTCGTCAGAAAATAGCAAGGTGTGTTTTGTATGCTACAAAACCGTTTTCCGTGCCTGAAAACGCCTTGCCCCTTGCGGGGGTAAAAATCACTCCGAAGTCGTAATTTTTTAATCCAAAGAAGTATGGAAACAAGAAGAACCAACAAGGGCGGTCGCCCCGCCCTCGCAGACCCGGCGAAGCACCGCCATGTCCTTTACCTGAACGACCGGGAGAATGCCCGCTTCCTCTCGCAATGGGAGCAGTCGGGCGTTACGAGCAAGTCCCGGTTCATCGCCGCCCGGCTGTTCGGCGAGCCGTTCCGGGTGGTGAAAGTGGAGAAAACAGCGGTCGAGTATTGCGCCAAGCTGACAGAATTTTACGCCCAGTTCCGGGCGGTAGCGGTCAATTACAATCAAGTTGTAAAGGCATTGCACAACAATTTTTCCGAGAAAAAGGCACTGGCTTTTCTCTATAAACTGGAGAAAGCGACCACTGAATTATCTCTGTTGAACCGTCAGGTTATTGACCTGACAAACGAATGCAAGGAATTATGGTTGCCAAAATAAGCACGGGCGGAAATATGTTCGGCGCACTGGCTTATAACCAAAACAAGGTGGACAGCGAGGAAGCAAAGGTGCTTTTCTCCAACCGGATGCTGTTAAGCGAGGACGGGAATTTCTCTATCGGCGAGTGTATGCGCAGTTTTGAAATGCAGATGCCCGTCCAGCTATCCACCAAGAAGCCGATACTTCATATTTCCATAAACCCGCACCCGGAAGACGTGCTGACAGACCGGCAGCTTTCCGACATTGCCAAAGAGTATATGCGGAAGTTGGGCTATGGCGACCAGCCTTATTTGGTGTACAAGCATACCGACATCGACCGCCACCATATCCACATCGTGGGGTTGCGGGTGGACGAGAACGGCAAGCCGCTGAATGACAGGTTCGAGCATCGGCGCAGCAAGCAAATCACCCGTGAACTGGAAAAGAAATACGGGTTGCACCCGGCAGAGCGAAAGGAGCGTGCCGAACGCCCGGAACTTAAAAAGGTGGACTATGCCTCCGGGGACGTGAAGCACCAAATCGGCAACACCCTGAAAGCGGCTTGCTATGGCTACCGCTTCCAGTCGTTCGGGGAGTACAAGGCGTTGCTTGCCGCTTACAACGTGTACGCCGAGGAAGTCAAGGGTGAAGTGAACGGCAAGCCCTATCAGGGCATAGTCTATTCCGCCACGAATGACAAGGGCGAAAAGGCGGGCAACCCGGTAAAGGCTTCCCGCATCGGCAAGTCGGTAGGTTATGAAGCGGTGCAGCGCAGAATGGAAAAATCGGGTGAAGCAATCAAGAACGGCAAGCTGAAAGAGCGTACCCGGAAGATTGTCGCCACTGTCATGCAGACCGCCCGTAGCCGCAAGGAACTGGAACAGCAGCTAAGGAAGCGGGGCATTGACGTGGTATTCCGTCAGAACGACAGCGGGCGCATCTATGGCGTTACGTTCATCGACCACGACAGCCGGGTGGTGCTGAACGGTTCACGCTTGGGCAAGGAGTATTCGGCGAACGTGTTCAACGAACGTTTTTCGGGCGAAACCGGAAAGATGCACCAGCCCGAAGTGTCAGCACCGCAGCAAGACCACCCCACGCATCAGGAACAACCGGGCTTCACGCCGAAATCCGACTTCGTTCCGGGCGTGGCTTCCGTGCTGGGTGCTTTCGGCGGTTTGCTGGGCGGCGGTGCATCAGGCGGTGACGAGTCGCAGGACACCGCCCGCCAAAAGAGAAAGAAGAAAAAGAAGCGCACAAGGCGCATTGACTAACTTAAAAAAACATTACAATCATGCAACAGGAAGATGATTTGAGAGGGCTTGCACGGGTCATGGACTTTATGCGGGCTATCAGTATTCTATTCGTGGGAATAAACGTGTACTGGTTCTGTTACTCCACCCTGAAAGAGTGGGGAGTGACCTTTGAAGTGATAGACAAGATACTGTGGAACTTCCAGCGCACTACCGGGCTGTTCTCGTCGGTGCTTTGGACGAAACTTTTTGCGGTGGTGTTCCTCGCCCTGTCGTGTATCGGCACTAAGGGCGTGAAAGAGGAAAAGATAACGTGGACGAAGATACATTGCAGCCTTGCGGCGGGTGTCGTGTTGTTTTTCCTGAACTGGTGGTTGCTGGAACTTCCCCTGCCACACACGGCGGATGCCGTGTTTTATATCGCCACGCTGTCGGTGGGTTATATCTGTATGCTCATGGCGGGTACGTGGATGTCCCGGTTGTTGAAAAACAACCTCATGGAAGATGTCTTTAACACGGAAAACGAAAGTTTCCAGCAGGAAACAAGGCTTATCGAGAACGAGTATTCCGTGAATTTGCCTACCCGGTTCTACTATAAGAAGAAGTGGAACAATGGCTGGATAAATGTTGTAAACCCGTTCCGTGCCAGCCTTGTACTGGGAACACCGGGTAGCGGCAAGTCGTATGCGGTGGTAAACAGTTACATAAAACAGCAAATCGAGAAAGGTTTTGCGCTTTACTGTTATGATTATAAGTTTCCCGATTTGTCGGAAATCGCTTACAATCATTTGCTTAACCACTTGGACGGCTACAAGGTCAAGCCTAAGTTTTACGTTATCAATTTTGACGACCCACGCAAGAGCCACCGATGCAACCCGATAAACGCCAGCTTCATGTCGGACATTGCGGATGCTTATGAAGCGAGCTACACGATAATGCTTAACCTCAATCGAAGCTGGATAAGCAAGCAGGGCGATTTCTTCGTGGAAAGCCCGATTATTCTTTTGGCGGCTATAATTTGGTATCTCCGTATCTATCAAGGCGGTAAGTATTGCACGTTTCCCCATGCCATTGAACTGTTGAACAAGAAATACGCCGATGTGTTCACCATTTTGCGTAGCTATCCCGAATTGGAAAACTATCTTTCTCCATTCGTAGATGCTTGGGAATCAGACGCTCAAGAGCAGTTGCAGGGTCAAATAGCAAGTGCGAAAATCCCGCTTTCAAGAATGATTTCACCCGCCCTTTACTGGGTAATGACGGGCGATGATTTTTCACTCGACATCAACAACCCGAAAGAGCCTAAAATACTGGTTGTCGGCAACAATCCCGACCGTCAGAATATCTATTCGGCGGCACTGGGATTGTATAACAGTAGAATAGTGAAGCTGATAAACAAGAAAGGTCAGCTTAAAAGTTCGGTGATAATAGACGAGCTGCCAACGATTTATTTTCGTGGGCTTGACAATTTGATTGCCACCGCCCGAAGCAACAAGGTGGCGGTTCTGTTAGGCTTTCAGGATTACAGCCAGCTTACCCGTGACTACGGGGACAAGGAAAGCAAAGTAATCCAAAATACGGTGGGTAATGTGTTTAGCGGTCAGGTGGTCGGTGAAACGGCAAAAATCCTTTCCGAGCGTTTCGGTAAGGTGTTGCAGAAACGGCAGAGCATGACGATTAACCAGCGGGAGAAATCCACCTCGATAAGCACCCAAATGGACAGCCTGATACCAGCCAGCAAAATATCCAACCTCACGCAAGGGATGTTCGTGGGGGCGGTGGCGGACAATTTCGATGAACGGATAGAGCAGAAGATTTTCCACTGTGAAATCGTGGTGGACAATGAAAAGGTGAAGCGGGAAACCGCCCGCTACGTGAAGTTGCCGCAGATAATCGACTTCACCGACAAGGACGGCAACGACCGGATGCAGGAGGAGATACAAGCCAACTATGACCGCATCCGTCAGGAAGTCCGGCAGATTGTCGAGGACGAGATAACCCGGATTAAGAACGACCCGAAACTATGCCATTTAATCAAAGAATAAAAATAATGACAAGTCGCTTGTTTTTTTGCGACTTGCATTAAATTTAATCGGTTTCATACTTATTTAAAGCGTCTTTATACATTTCAGAACAATCATCTTGAAAAGTATCCTTATGTTCATATAATTCACATAATTTTCCATATACACTCCGATAAATAATTTGATGAGCTTTGTTGGCAAGTAAAGTTTCATTATATTCATCCATTTCTATCTCATCTTTATCTAAAACAATATTTATTAGGGATAAAATACTCTCTTTAGTAATTTTATCAATAGAAGTAAAGTTTACTCCATCTAAGCTAAATTTAGCTTGGTTATTTTCAATTTTCAAGATTTGCATAATTTTGTTTCCTTTCATTATAAGCATCTTTCCCAGCTTCAAGACTATTTATTTGTATGAGGAAATTTTGCTTTGATTCATTAATATGTGATTGTAAATGCTTATCATTTGGATGTCCGTAGTATATTTTAAATATAGGTTTGTTATTTTCGATAGTTCTTTCCGTATAAATGATATAGTCAGGTTGTATCGATGCACCTATTGTACTATTATGTGTAACAATTATAACAGGCATTTCTCTAGACATTTCTTTTAACATGATATTAATATTCTCTTTTAGAAAAACATTATCAAAAGAAGATTCAGGTTCGTCTACAAGTAACATATCATAGTTTCTTGCATCTCGAATCGCTTGAATTAAATTAAACTCTGACCGTTCTCCACCAGAAACAGGCAACCCATATTCATTTAATACGTCATAGTCAATAGTAATGAATAATTTATATATTTCATCTTTGTTTACTCCTGCTGCTTCAAGAGCTTCTATGTATTCTAATGGATTTTTGTAATGAATAAAAGAACTAACAAATGATTGCCTCTTAGGGTAATTTTTTGATAAATCTGTAGCATTAACAAATAGTCTTTTTTTTGCTACAATATGAAACTTAGAATGATAGCATTCATTGATAATTTTTTCGGTTTTTAACTTAGTACAAACTTCAATGAATTTTTTTCGTTTCATTTGACTTATAGCTATTTTATAAAAATCAATATCAGATATTCGTCCTGCAGACGAATTAAATCGTAATTGATTTTGTATTTCGCTTGTTAGTTCATTGGTTATTGATTTCCTTTTATTTCTACTAATATTTTCTATTTCTATATGAATTAACTTTATATATAATGCTTTTAGTCCATCCCTTGATATATGTAAATCAATAATATCCTTAAAAGTTTCATTGTCTAAGATGTTTCTGATATTTTCAATCAAACGTTTTAATTCATTATTATCAACAATGCTATATAGGGACTCATTATATAGTGCGCAATTTGAATAAACATCTTTTAGTCCTTCTTCCTGTGCATATTTCAACAATGAACTAACATAATTCTCTAGTGCAGTTTCATCTTCTCTTTCCGTACTATTTTTTAGAATATCATCAAGTACAGATTTGAATTCGCAAATATATTCTTCAAATAAGCTGCTTTTTTGAAATGTCATCATTTCATCAAAAAGTCTTTTCTGTTCATTCTCCTTTAAATTTAATAATTGAAATTGTTTTATATATGTAATATTGTTTTTTCCATATATTGATTCTAACAAATTTAACGTATAAGTTTTGCCGGAAGAGCGCTTTCCAAGAATGACATTTAGACCTGTTGATATTTTTATTTCTCCATTATTGATACTTATTAAATCATGTCCGCCTTCTTCTGTAAGAGAGACTTTATTTTTATCATGTAGAGCTGCTTTTAATGCTCTTAATGTTATATCACCAATGTCAAGAAAGGTCTGTTTAGAAGAGAAAGTAGTTAATGCTTCTAATCGACAATCACTAAATAAGATAGGTACTATTTCGTTTCTTTTAATAGCATATATGAATTTCTTGGGGCTACTTACTTCTCCTGTAAAAATATTATCTCCGAATAATTTTATTGTTTCAAAAGATAAACTCGGAGTTTTATCATAATGAGGTATAAGAAGATATTTTTCATAATCTGGATATATATTTATAAACTCTTCATATGATAAACTATCAGTAGCTAATGTAATTTTGTTTTTCACACAATCTGCACGTTTGCTAAATTCTTCTAAGTTAGAAGAATCTGAAATGAGTAGCAAATGCCCACCGCATAAATTTATTTCTATACCTGGAAAAACTACAATATTATTTAGTAACGTTGTTATTTCTCTAAATTGCGTAATATCAAATAAATTGTGATTGGTTATTGCAATACAATCTATATTCATGGCATTAACATATTCTTGTAAGCGAATTAGGCTGAAATTGAAATCCGCATCGCTTATACTTTTGACTGTATGTATGTGTAAATCAATCTTTTTCATATCAATATTTATAATAAATTACTTTTACAGTAAAAGTTCTATCTTTTTAGCTATTTCTTCCGATGTAGGTAATAGTTTTTTGTAGGCTTCGGGTAATTCGGAAGAAAGGCTGTATGTTGCCACCCCGATAGGCATATTGGAACTTTTCAAGGCATACTCCACTATCATGCGGCTTTTGGACTTACAGATGATAATACCGATAGCTGGATTTTCATGTGGTAATTTCACCGTATCATTCAGTATGTTCAGATAGAACTCCATTTTACCTTTATACTCCGGCTGGAACTCTCCGATTTTCAGTTCTATGGCAATCATAGCTTGTAAACGCCTGTTGTACAGAAGTAAATCTATGAAGTATTCTCTCCCGTCCACTTCCAGCCGATATTGGTTGCCTATGAATGAAAAATCCGTACCGAACTCCATAAGGAACGCACGGATATTCTTAATAATAGCCTGTTCCAGTTCATATTCCGAATGTTCCTCTGTAAGTCCTACAAGGTCAAATGTATATTCATCTTTTAATGCAAGTATGGCTTGATTTTTTATGTTATCGGGCAAGGTTATATCGAAATTACTTTGTCCAAGCAGATAGTTCTCGTAAGTTTTGGCTTCTATCTTATTAAGAAGAACATTATTAGTCCACCCATATTTCTTTGTCGCCAATATATAAAATTGTCGTTGCTGGGTTTCCTTGCACTTCGTCAGAATGACTATATGTTTTGACCAGCTAATTTCTGCGAGCAATGTTCGCAGAATTTCATCAGACTGATATTCAGTATAAAAACGTGCCATGTCCCATATATTCCGTGCACTAAAACCTTTTATTCCCGGAAACTCTTTCTGTATGTCCCGTGAAAGGTTTTCCACAACGGATTTTCCCCAACCTAATGCCGTCTGTTGCTCGGTAATCCGTTTGCCGACTTCCCAATATAAGGCTATCATTTCTTTGTTTACTGCCTTTAATGCTTCATACTGGGCAGACCTGATACGGGCGGTTATCTCATTTTTGAAGTTGAGATATTCGGGGGATAATATAGGACTGTTTTTCTCTGTCATATTATGTATGTATAATAACTGATTACAAAGTTATGTTTTTCTTTGGATTAAGTAATGGATTGCTCCTACTTTATCATCTCTTTTTCATCTTACCCGGACAAATCGGGACAGCACAGGACAAATTCGGACAGCCCTTGCCGCTCGTCTAAATATAGCATATTTAGTCGCTACCTTTGGACGGGACTATTCCCGTAACCACTAAAATTCCAATTATTTATGGCAAACAGAATGACCCCGCCCGCAGAGGGACAGGGAAAAGACGTGCTGCTGGTCTTGGATAAACAGCAGGGAAAGGTGAGTGCTGTTAAGGGTATCGACAAGGAGGGCAATTTGCAGACCGTACCGCCGACACGGGGCGGCGAGTTCATGCAGGTGGACAGGAACAGCGATGTGCTCAGCAACTTCATTTCCAATTTCTTCCGCAAGTTCCAAGACACTTCCGGGCTGGAACTTTTCAGTGTCAGGGCTTCCGAGGTGGAGCTACACGCAAAGGCAATCGAGGACAACCACCGTAACCCTACACCGGAGGGCAACAAGCGGGCTGAAATGCTACGAGTTCCGAAGCCCGACTTCCACGAGTTCAAGCAGGGCTATCGCTTCGACCCGGCAAAAATCGACTGGAAGAATCTGAAAAAAGTCGGCATCACCGCCGACACCCTGAAAAACACAAGGGACTTCGACCGTGTAATGCGTGGCTACAAGTCCCGCAACACCTACACCGTTTCGGGGACGGTGGGCGGCTTCTACCTCAAACCTACCGATGTCAAGCTCTCTTTCTATCAGGCTAAGGACGGCACGGTAGTACCCAAGCTGCACGGCGTGCAGCAGGACGAGAAACTGTTGCAACGCCCATACAACGGACACGAGTTCACCAAGCAGGAACAGGGCAACTTGCAAGGCACTGGCAACTTAGGCGGTATCGCCCGAATCAAAGACCCGAAAAGCGGCGAGCAAATCCCCGTGTTCGTCAGCCGGGACAGGTACACGCACGAACTGGAGTATATCCGGGCTGACAAGTGGAAATGCCCCGATACAATCTGTAACGTGCAAGTCAGCCCGGAACAGAAAACCGCCTTTGAAGCCGGAAAAGCAGTGAAAATGGAAAACCTGCAATTCAGTGACGGCACGAAGCGCAGTGCCTATTTGCAGGTCAGCGCAGTGGAGCGTGGCTTGGAGTTCCTGCCGAGGTCTGCCGTCCAGTTCTTGCAGCAGGGACAACAGCCCGTAGAGCAGCAGGTAGCTGGGTTAAAGGATGGAAAGGGCGTTGAGTTCAACGGTCATGTGCAGCCCAGCGCACAGGGCAAATCCCCCGACAAGGTGCAGCCGAAAGACGTTACCCCCGCCGCCGAGAGCCGGACGCAGGTAGCGGTCAATTCCGAGGGCAAGACCAATGAAGTCACCAAGCAGGGCAAAGAGCCGCTGAAACAGGGGCAGGACAAGCCCACCGCCAAGCAGAAAGAGAAGCAGGAGAAAGCGCAGGACAAGAGTCTGAAAGCGGACAAGCCCAAGAAGTCTAAAGGAATGAAAATGTAATATCCACCATTAAAAAGTAAAGAATTATGATTGCATTGATAGCAGAGAAGCCCAGCGTGGCAAAAGACATCGCCCGCATCATCGGGGCGACCCAGCGTAATGACGGTTATCTTTCCGGCAACAGTTATCTGGTGACATGGGCGTTCGGCCACTTAATCCAGCTTGCCATGCCGGAAGCCTACGGCGTGGCGAACTTCCGCAGGGAGAGCCTGCCTGTACTGCCGACCGATTTCCAGCTAATCCCCCGTCAGGTGAAAGCGGAGAAAGGTTACAAGGCAGACCCCGGCGTTCTGAAACAGTTGAAGGTGATAAAGGAAGTTTTCGACCAGTGCGACAAGATTATTGTAGCGACCGATGCCGGGCGTGAGGGCGAATTGATACACCGCTACATCTATAACTATTTGGGCTGTACCAAGCCCTTTGTACGTCTGTGGATAAGCAGCCTTACCGACAAGGCAATCCGTGAGGGGCTGGAAAATCTGCAATCGGGCGGCCGTTACGATAACCTCTACCTCTCTGCCAAATCCCGCAGTGAAGCGGACTGGCTGATAGGGATAAACGCCACCCAAGCGTTGAGCGTGGCAGCCGGGCAGGGCGTGTTCTCGTTGGGCAGGGTGCAGACACCTACGCTCGTGATGATATGCAGCCGCTATTTGGAGAACAAGAATTTCGTACCCGCCAAGTTTTGGCAACTCAAAGCCCATACTGCCAACGGGGAAATAAGTTTCACCGCCCAATCGACCGCCAAATGGGAGCAGCAGCTCGAAGCCATAGCCGCTTTGCAACGGGTAAAGGATGCCGGGCAACTTGTAGTTAAATCCGTTGAGAGGAAAGAAGCCAGCCAAGAACCGTCGCTTTTGTACGACCTTACCACGCTGCAAAAGGAGGCAAACACGAAACTGGACTTTTCGGCAGACAAGACGCTTTCCATAGCGCAAAGCCTGTATGAAAAGAAAGTGATGTCCTATCCGAGAACCGGAAGCCGCTATATATCGGCGGACGTTTTCGATGAAATGCCGGAGCGTGTCGCCCTGCTGGGGCAATACCCCCGCTTTGCCGGGTATGCCGCCGGGCTGGACGGCACACCCCTGAACCGCCGCAGCGTGAATGACGGCAAAGTGACCGACCACCACGCCTTAATCATTACCGAGAACCTGCCCGGCGAACTCTCCAAAGACGAACGGGCGGTTTACGAGCTGGTAGCCGGGCGTATGCTGGAAGCCTTTTCAGGCAAGTGCGTGAAAGACGTTACCACCGCCGTGCTGTCAGGGGGAGATACCGACTTCACGGTGAAAGGGTCTGTAATGAAAGAAGCCGGGTGGCGTGCCGTGTTCGGCGAGCAGGAAACGGGCGGTGATGAAGAAGCCGCCAGCCTGCCGCCACTCCAAGAGGGCGAAAGCCTGCCGATTTCCAACGTGGAACTATTGGAGAAGCAGACCAAGCCGAAACCGCTGCACACGGAAAGCAGCCTGCTTGCCGCAATGGAGAACGCAGGCAGGGAACTGGAAGATGCCGAACTGAAAGCCAGCCTGAAAGATACCGGGATAGGCACGCCCGCCACCCGTGCGGCGATTATCGAAACGCTGTTCGCCCGCCAGTACATCGTGCGTGAGAAGAAGAACCTTGTGCCTACCGAGAAAGGGCTTGCCGTTTACAAGATTGTCAAGGATAAGAAGATTGCCGATGTCGAAATGACGGGCATGTGGGAAACCGCCCTTGCCAAGATAGAAGCGGGCAGCATGGATGCCGACACGTTCCGAAAGGGCATTGAGGTGTACACCGCCCAAATCACGGCGGAACTGCTTTCGGTGCAGTTGTCTGTCGCCAATGACGAAACTTGTTCCTGCCCCAAATGTAATAACGGGCATATCTTGTTCTACCCGAAAGTGGCGAAGTGTTCCAACGTGGATTGCACGCTTACCATATTCCGCAACAAGTGCGACAAGCAACTGACTGACAAGCAGATTGTCGAACTGGTAACGAAACGCAAGACCGGGCTAATCAAGGGCTTCAAGGGCAAAAACGGCAAGGCTTTCGATGCTTCGCTGGTATTGGACGAGCAGTTCAATGTCGCTTTTTC
The DNA here is from genome assembly GCF_003602795.1 of Bacteroides sp. AF34-31BH. Classification (NCBI taxonomy): domain Bacteria; kingdom Pseudomonadati; phylum Bacteroidota; class Bacteroidia; order Bacteroidales; family Bacteroidaceae; genus Bacteroides; species Bacteroides sp. AF34-31BH. The sequence continues at coordinate 177 of NZ_QTLV01000022.1, read as the reverse complement.
ATTCCCCGAAAAGAAAGGAAAGCCGAAGAAATAGCCTATCTTTATCGCTGAAATTTCATTGTGATAGGTTTTGCCACTTATGATAATTGAAATTTTAGTGGTTGTGCCCGGCGGGAAAACCGGGCGTGTAGCTAACACTTGAAAAGGGACCCGGGTAGCATTTGAAACGTGTACCAC
>NZ_QTLV01000021.1:0-16797 GCF_003602795.1 Bacteroides sp. AF34-31BH | reverse complement strand
GTGGTACACGTTTCAAATGCTACCCGGGTCCCTTTTCAAGTGTTAGCTACAACTATGACATGGTTACCAAAATTTTATTGGCTTATACCCATATATTCTTAACCCAAACTCATACCACTATGTATAAATCTTGATTGGAATCAGTCATAAATAAACATAAACCCAACCTTGACCAATAGTAAAATTAAAATCAGAACTGGGATAGTCGTTGATATAATTTACAACTTCTTTATTTCAGCCCATGAGAGGGTGGTGGACAATCGATACCCCACATCTTATTTTGTCTGTTTCCCATTTTCAAGATCAATACACCTTCATTTATCAAATCCTCATGTGCAAACCAGGCATGATTCAATTCTTTGCCATTGAGAGTGGCCGACTGGATGTATTTATTTTCATCTGACACCCCCTCTGCTATAATTGTGAAAAACTTGTTGTTATGTAACTTGATACGGACCTCACTGAACATCGGACTGCCAATGGTATAAATAGGCAGTCCCGGAGTGACAGGATAAAAACCGAGAGAAGAAAAGACAACAAAGGCTGACATGCCCCCTCCATCTTCATCCCCAGGAATGCCCATCAAATCATTGCGAAACCACATCTTTAACAACTGGCGGATACGCTTCTGAGTTTTCCAAGGCTGACCAGCATAACAATAAAGATAAGGAATATGCAGAGACGGCTCATTCGCCATGGAGAATTGTCCCACATTGCCAGTATGATCGGGTAATTGAGAATAGAAATCAAATTTACTTTTTCCCAAAGACTCATTGAACATCTGATCCAAATTGGCAACAAACTGTTCCTTGCCATTCATCAGTTCAATAAGGTCGGCAATATTATGCGGCACATCCCAACGATACACCCAACCATTATTTTCTCCATAATACTCACGGGCACCCTGACCACCAGAAAAGCGGTAATCAAATGGGCTAATCCACTTGCCATTTTTATCCTTTGGATGGAAAAAGCACGTTTCCTTGTTGTAAATATGGCGATAATTAAACGAACGACAACGATAGTAGGCAGCTTCTTCATCCTTATTTAGCATTTCGGCGATGCGTGACAGACACCATTCGTCATACGCCGTTCCGAGTGTCACGGCTACAGATTGACGTTTTTCGAAGGAATGTACATTCGGATCAGTTTCCTTTTCATCAGGCTGCAAAGCAGGGATATACCCCTTTTCTTTATAAAACAGATCAATCCAGCCACAGGTTGCTGCTGACCAAGGAGCCAATGTCTTCTCTTCAATAGCACGTTTGCACACATTGTATGCTTTGGTTAAATCAAACTTGATTCCTTTGGCAGCCGCATCTGCAATCGTAGCCACTCCATGATTAGAATTCATTCGTCGAGAATCTCCTGTAATTTCCGGGAAAGTAGGCATCCACATCGTTCCCATCTGTTCTGCCATACGCAAATAGGACCGAATGATGTCCAACTCCGTATTTTGATCGATAAGTACGCGTAATGGATGGGCTGCACGATATGTGTCCCATATCCAATCATCTGTATAGAAAGGCAAACCATAATCATTATGTACCCGATGATCGAACGCGCTGAAATAGCGCCCGTCTTCGCTGATACAGACTGGGCGTTCAAATACCCTGTACAAAGAAGTATAAAATACCCGCTTACTGTCAGTATCTCCTCCCTTAACGTCTATCTTGCCCAAGGAAGCATTCCAGATATTCCGCCCTTTATCAGCCAGTGCCACCACATCATAACCGGACAATTCACGTTCCATGTTTTTGCGAGCTTGTTCTTCACTGATAAATGAAATACCGTATCTTACACGCACATACTCAGTTTGTTTTGCAAAGGCCAACACCGCACACGCATTGTGACCTTCTGCAGTCGTCGTACGGCTCAATTTCCCATCCACCAGCATGTCTGATTGTACTGGCATCTGCTCAGTTTCCAAATACAGATAGACTCGAGTGTTGTTATCCAAATGCTGGTAACCACTGATATGGTTTTCCGCTACCTGAACTTTTCCGTGCTGGGAATTCACAATGAGATAAGCCGGTTTGTCCGTTTGGGTAAAGCGGAGTTGGTATAAAGCCGATTGACGTGAAGGCGCATACTTGACCTCAATTTGTTCTTCATCCAAAAACACTTCGTAATAGTAGGGCTTGACGTTCTCATGGTCATAGCTATAGTTTACGACCGGCTGTAACGGCTCTTCTTGGCAAGGACTAAGGTTAAAGGCCGAAGTGCCCCGATGGCTGGTAATGATGAGCGGCAATCCATGTAATTGACTACCTGTATAATCACTCCGTTCGGGATATACACGCAACATGCTGTTGGGCAAATGAATCGTAGGATAAGTGGGTACTAGTAAATGGCTGATGTTGCCCATATAAGGGTTGACATAGTCAACGGGAGTCAAGTTATGTTCTTTATTCGATCCCTGAGAGAGGGCGTACCCTGCGAATAAAAAAACAAACACAACACACAAAAAGTATAAATGTTTCATTTTCTTACAGAACTAAGGATTGTATTTGGGCTACAAAAACAGCAGCCATACGGTTTTGAATATAACAGTCTTTACCCCGGTTGGGATGCCATCCATACTCAACCCCATCAATACACTCTGTGTCATCGGCAAAGAGAGTGCTCGTTTGTCGGTGTGTTTCTGGATGCTCAACGGTCTTTGAAAAGCCAATCTGTTCATCAAATTTTACCAGTGGAAAGCCCCATTTGTCGGAGAGTTTCCTGATAGATTCATTATACACCACGCGTGCATCGTGCCAATGGGTACAAAGCAGAATCACAGCCGGCTTCCCCCCTTTCACACCGTAATACTTCGAACCTTTGTCAAATTGAAGTTGATAACAATCGGATATGTATTTCTTGATTACATAATCAAAAGCGGCCGCATAGTTGCCACGGGTAAAAGGCAAGGCATATTCGTGATAGTCCTTTTTCAGCTCATTCGGGGCATACACATCCCGGTTGTGTACCTGCATAATCACGAAGACATCCACCTCGTCCAATTCCTCACGGGAATACAAATCGCCACGTGACATTCGGTTCGCCACATCCGCAATGGCTTCTCCTCCGATGGCCCGGTTGATTCCCTTCGCACGCAACGCCTCACACCCCAACTCAAACCAACCGTTATCCACGGATGCAAAAGAAGCGCCTGACAAGAGAACGGTCAGCTTCTTCTTCTCATCAGACATTGATAAATAACCTTCTCGTACCGGAGAACATATATCCTGTGCCGGTAAAAACGAGACCCAGCAGTATAGGAGTAGTATTATAATATAAATCCTTTTCATCATAATTCATTTAAAAGATGTAACTTTCCGTCTCTAATAATCTTAAGAACCAATTCACCAAACAAGGAATTTTGCCAGGCAAACCACGAACGTGTGAACTTTTCAGGCTGATCTTTGTGAAAAGACTCATGCATAAAGCCTGTATTAGCATCCGTAGCCAACAGCATGGCAACGCACAATTTGATTTCCTCATCGTTCTCCGACGTCATGGCACGTATGATTATGCTCATGGGCCACACCATGTCCATTCCTATGTGAGGGCCACCGATGCCTTCGGCATATTTGCCCTTGAAAAAATACGGATTGTCCAGACTCAACAGATATTTTCGCGTATTCTGATAAATCCTATCCGAGGGCTTCACATCGCAGATGTAGGGCAAAGCCAGCAGACTGGGAATATTAGCATCATCCATGCAGAGCTGATTGCCGTATCCGTCCACTTCAAAAGCATAAATCTTTCCATAGGTAGGATGCTTGTGTATGGCATGTTTTTTCAACGCTTCGCCCACTTCCATATACAACACATTGCACGCACGAGCCATTGCTTTGTTTTTGTTCACCTTCAATAGGATCTCCTCCATCTGACGCAAGCTGGTCACAGCAAAAAAGTTGGAAGGAATCAGGAACGGATAAACAGTCGCGTCATCCGAAGGGCGAAAAGAAGAGGCAATCAGTCCGTTGGCACGGACCGGATTTCCATATCCATCGTTGGATAACGTGTCATACTGCCGGTCCGTCACACGTAAAAACGAATAATTACCCCGATTCTCCTTCCGTTGCTGGTCTTTGAAAACTGTCAGGATAGATTCAACCACCTGCATCCATTCCGCTGTAAAAACGCTGTCATCACCGGTTACTTTCCAATAATGATAAGCCAGACGAACAACATAACACAGCGAGTCGATTTCCCACTTTCTTTCGTGAATTCCCCCTCTCATTGGTGTCCTGTCATTTTGCCACTCCCCTTTTCCAGAGAGATCACGGTAGAACGCATTCGCATACGGATCCAGCAGAACTAATCTGAACTGTCGTAGAATCACCCCCCGAATCATTTTCCTCAACCGCTCGTCCTCATTGGCGTACATCAGATAAGGCCACACCTGGGCGGAAGAATCCCTAAGCCACATTGCCGGAATATCCCCCGTTACCACAAAAGTGTCGTCCTCCGGTTCCGATTCATAAAACACCGTCGTGTCCAATGTGTTGGGAAAACAGTTGGCAAACATCCATTTGAGCTTCTCATTTTTCAGTAGAGTGACCGTCTCCTCAATAACCCGTTCGACGACTTCTGACCGGAAAAGTCTTTTTTCCACCGGTGGACGTTTAGACGTATACATTTCAACATGATCGATCCATTGCATTTCTTGTCCCGAAGAACAAGGATGTGCAAAAAGTAGAGAACAGACCCATAAAGAGCCTATAGTGAGTAATTGTCTCTTCATCTTACAAAGCTAGTCTTACTGCAGGAACGTAATTGAATTTCGCACCGCCAATGTTAATTCTTGCGCCAATTCTAAAGTAATATTGCGTGCCGGATTTTATATTTTCATGTTTTAAGTCCAATTCCAATGTAAACTCATTGCCAAGGTACGAGTTATCCACACCTTGCTTTACCACAAACTCCTTGAGTGGTTCGCCAACATTCGGTTCACGGTGACCGTAAAGAGCCACTTCCGCCACCTCTTGGTCAACCGTCTTTTCTAGACGGAACTTAGCCACAACCTTGCTACCATTTTTTTGAATGGAAGCATTTTTAATACGGATGTAAGGCTGCACTCTGAAGTCATATACCGTATTACCTTTCACCACAACTTCTTGATCTTTGACAGACACAAAGTTACCACGCATCAGACTCATCGTATACGAACCTGCAAACATCACGTTGTTTCGATACGTACCATTGTTCTTAATTACCATGTATTGCGTTTCAGGATTCTCAAACCCATGTTCGATAAATTCGATTTGTGCCCCGTCAATAATATCCTGTTCAACCAGTTCGCCAGTTTCAATGTCTAAGATTTTGCCTTCAATGGTAGCATTCGGACCATCATAGTTGTCTATTTCCAACAAGTCGCAGGAAGTGACTGCAAACAATGTCAGCAAAGCGAAAGCCATATTTTTAATGTTACGTTTCATAGTTGCTATTGTTAAATTAGTGTTTTGGATTCTGAGTTAAACCATTGGTAGAAGTTCCAGGAATATGTCTGTAATAATGATGCGTTTGGAAAGTACAAGAGTTTGCACCCGGTACAAACTTACGCACAAAAATATACTGAGGCTTTTCCCCTCGTAAATCAATCATAGGCACCAACGCCATTTTACGGCGGTTATCGAATTCCGAATGGAAATCCCTGCGTCTAATCAAATCCCAGTAACCCTTATTTTCAAAAGCCAACTCAATTCTCCTTTCGCGCAACACATTATCAAGAGTCAAGTCAACCTCTGTAGTATGAGCTGCTCTCTTACGCAAGTCATTCAGTCCCTTCTTGGCCATATCCAGCAAATTACCATCCGTTTCACCCTTTTCAACAACCGCTTCCGCAAAGTTCAGCAAGATTTCGGCGTATCTGAAATCCATAAAGTCGGTAGTCGACTGCAACTCCTTGGTCACGGTCAGGTTCTCATTTAAGAATTTGCGCATCAAGAACCCCGTACGCGTACAGTTCGGTGTACCGTCAAAACCCGAATAATCCTTCGAGAATTGAGCACCGAATGTATAATACGTCTTACCATTATGTTCACAAGCACCCGGTGAACTCATCAAGTCACCATTCGGTTTAATCACCCCCCCCTGGATTACAATCTTCTTCCCTTTCCACACACTGTTCGGATACGTGATGCAAGCAAAAAAGCGGGCATCCTTATGCTTGAAGATTTCCTCCGGCGAATCAAAATGGCGATAAGCAACATACGGACGATAGCCTTCATTATCGCTCACCTTTCCATCTTCCGTAGTGATGATCGGAGCAGCATGCCCCGGATTGGTATAATCCTCATACAAGTCAATCAACTCAAGAATTGGATTGGTTCTACCTCTGTGAGGGAATCCTTCCGCATTCTGATTCGGATTGTTCCAGGCATCATAATCATGTGCAATCCGAGTACCCGGAGCTCCATAGCCTTTGATAAAAATAGCCTCTTCACCAGCCACATTCGGATCTGTGAAAAGCGCTCTGTAGTTAGCAATCGCTTCTTGCGCACTACCTGGATGCGCCTTATACAACCCAAACCTATTGGAAGCGATGATAGCTTTAGAAGCATCTATGCAAGCCTGATAATAACGGCTGGCATCTGACTTGTCCAAACCAACAAAATTCTTATCCACCGCTTCCCCTTCCAACGGAGCCTTGTCCCAATATTTAGCTACAGAAGCTGCATGTAATGCTGCCCTTGACTTCAGAGCATACGCCGTCCACTTCGTCGCCCTGCGCTTCTCTTCACTCGGATTGTTTCTGGTTTCCGGCAACAGACGAATCGCCCTGTCACATTCCTCCATCACAAAATCCCACGTTTCTTTTTCTGTGCTACGAGGTACCTTCAAGTTATCCGTATTCGGCTCAAACTCCTGATACTTCGTAATGATGGATACCCCCCCATAACGCTTCGCCAAACCAAAATAAGTATACGCCCTTAAGAAATGGGCTTCCCCCATCAACGCATCCTTTTCCTCTACCGAAATATCCAAATTGGGAATATACGTCATCAGCAGATTGATATTTCTGTTCAAAAAATACCCCTTATTCCACCAGTCATTGGCAAATTGGTTCCAGTTGGGCCATTCCGAATGGATGGCTTCCAGCGCATATTGCGCCAACGTCAAAGAACCAGTATTCCCTCTGGCGTTAAATCCGGCAGCAGGCATATATACAAAATCTTCAATCGGTGAACCATAATAGAGATCAGCTAGAAACGACTTGATACCATTGGGATCCGACAAGACACTTTCACCCGGTATTTTATTTTTTGGTTCTAAATCCAGAAAATCAGAACAAGCTCCACATAACACGAGCAAGAACCCCACAATTACATATTTAAAATTTAACATCTTTTTCATACGTATAATATTTAGAATGAAACACTTAAGCCTACATTAAAACTCTTTGTCAAAGGATAGTTGTATCCGGCACCATAGTCACCCTCCGTCTTTTCAGGGTCAAACTGTTTCAAGAACGAGTCGGTGAATGTAAAGAGATTGTATGCATTGAAATAGAGTCTCAAATTTTCAACACCATATTTTTTAGTAAATGTTCTAGGCAATATATAACCCACTTCAAAGCTCTTCAGGCGTAAATAAGACGCTTTCATGTTCCATGCCTGACTATCGCGGTAAGAAGAACCCATTTCCTGAGAGAAACGATTAGCAGGCCATTTACCAGGCACCCAATTGGTGTTGTCAGGATCATAGGAATCCTCCAAATGCCATCTGTCAAAGAAATAAGCAGGTAAATTACCATTGTTGAAGAACATTTGGCTGAATACCTCATTGAAACGGATGTTGTACATACCAGCACCTTGGAACACCATTGTCAAATCCATATTTTTCCATTGTGCATTCAACGTAAAACCATAAAAGAGTTTCGGTGTCTTGTTTCTGAATATCGGTTTGGTATCATAACCATTGATCACACCATCACCGTTATAATCATCATAGATATAATCACCCGGCAACAACTGCGTATTTCCTCTATTGTCGCAATGAATAGCCCCATGTAAAATCTCTTCATAATTTTGGAACTGTCCGACTTTGTCGAATCCCCAAACCAAGTCATTCCAACGGTTTGTATATCCATTCTTCCAACGGTCGTAACTGCTTCGTGCAGCCGGTTTATCCACTGTGCGATGCATGGTTCTGGCAATATTCATGTTGAAAGAAGCGCTGTAAGAGAAATCATTGATGCGATTTTTGTGAGAAATGGTCAAGTCAAAACCCTGTGTACGTTCACTTTCCACATTCTCCACCGGCATTGATCCACCAAACGTATTCGGCAAGTTGCCTTCTCTGATTTTCAACTTTCCGCTCTTGTGTTTCTTATAGAAGTCAAGTTCAAAATTCAGTTTGTTTCTTAGCACAGAAAACTCGACCCCCACATTATACATCTCCGAACGCACCCACGTAAAGTCCCGATTGATCACACCCGGAGCTGCCATCGTACCCAGGAACTTGCCATCTTCAAACTCATAACCAATATTCACATTAGGTGTGAAACCCATCACGTGTTGGAATGGCTCTCCTACATTTTCACCAATGACGCCATAAGAACCACGGATTTTCAAATTATCAATAAACGAAAAATTATCTTTGATAAAGCTTTCTTCAGAGATTCTCCAGCCGGCTGATAAAGAAGGAGAGAACGCCCATCTTTTGCCGGGTGCATAACGGTAAGAGCCGTCATAACGGCAAGCATATTCAAATAAATACTTACCCATGTAGTCATAGTTAAATTTACCGATGTATGCCATAGTTGTCTCTTCATGTTCCGTACCGCTATTCGTCTGTACCCCCGATGCATAATCCATCACATCTGTCGTGTAAAAATCATATTCACGTTTCAAGTAAGAGTGTTTCTTCTCATATTTCTTCTGTTCGTAAGCAACTAATGCCGAAACATGATGTTTGTCCAGGAAGGTTCTGTCGAATGTCACCTGCGCCTGCAACACAATGCGGTCTGCATCTTCCACATTATTGGCAATACGCGGCTTGTTTTTCAACTGATAATTCAAATCGGACGAATAAATGCGATAACTCTTCCATAAATTTTTATTGAATACACTATAGCTGTCATAGGCAATGGTGCCTTTCGCCTGCAGTCCCTTCAAGAAAGGCGCATCATAAGTCAGCGAAACAGCCGACTGAAGCGATTTGTTCTTGTCCACCGTATACCCTGCATGCTTTTTCTGTGACATCACCACCGGATTTTCCTGATTGTAGATATTCGCCGGATAAGCCGGGTCATCGTTAATATACGGACGTTCGTTCGGATGACTGATGATGGTACCTTTGTACATCCATATAAAGCCATCACCACCCGGGAAATCCCTCATGCCATAACGGCCCGAAACCATCACATCCGTTGTCAGATAACGGTTCAATTTGGCAGAAACATTGCTTCTGAACGTATAGCGGTCATAACCCATATCCCCACTCTTGAAAATACCGTCTTCATCATAGTAGCTGAAACTGAGGAAGTATTTCATAATCTTATTGCCACCCTCAATAGACAAGTTATGATTATGTCTCAAACTGGCTTTTTTCATGGTTTCATTGTACCAGTCCGTGCTTTCATAACCCGGTCCGCCAGCTCTCCACTTATTTAGTTCTTCATTGGTAATACTATGCACCCCGTCTCTATAAAAAATCGCATCATCGTACATTTCCAGATATTGGGCCGCATTGGCCATGAGGGGACGGTCAGTAACCTTCTGCCAGCCCACATTACCCGAATACGTAAACTGAGGACGGTGGGATTCCCCTCTCTTCGTAGTCACCACAATCACACCATTACTGGCATTCATGCCATATACTGCAGCGGAAGCGTCCTTCAACACCGAAACACTTTCGATGTCACTAGGATTCAATTGTTGGAATTCAACGCTACCATCGCGTACAATACCATCGATGACATACAAAGGTTCTCCATAGCCGCGGATGTTAATCATAGAATTAAAAGTACCCGGCTCACCATTCTGCTGTCTTATCTGCAATCCCGGCATCTTACCCTGTAAAGATTGCGCCAGGCTGGAGCTCACAGTCGTATTGATCTCCTTGGTCTTTAACGAAGCAATACTTCCCGTCAAGTTACCTCTCTTCTGCGTACCATACCCCACAACTACCACTTCATCAACTAGATTGGCATCCTCTTCCAGCGTAATTTCGTAATAATCCTTCTTCACTCTCAGTTCCTTCTTGCCGAAACCGATGTACGAAATCGTCAGCAAGTCGTTTTCGTGCGCATTCAAAGAGAATTTACCATTCAAATCAGAAATGGTACCACCGGCACCGTTTTCCACAGCAATGGAAGCGCCGATGATAGGAACACCAGAGAGGTCTCGGATAATCCCCGAAATCCTTTTGGCACTCCTCTGCTGTCCTTTCGACACTTTGGAATCAATTTTATACAACACCACATTCTTTCCCTTAATTTTATAGCCGATATTTTCCCCTTTGAAAACCACCTTCAAGATTTCCTCAATCTTTTTATTTTTTAAAGACACCGAAATCTTTCGCTTGGGATTGAACAGATTGTAATCATAAGTAAAAAACAGATTGTTCTTTTTTTCAATGATTGATAGCACCTCCGTGATGCTTTTGTTTTTCACATCCAGTGAAATGGTAACATTTTGAGCATGCAATGCAAGTACTCCGTTAAATAGGAATAAAAATGTTAACAAAAGCACAAAACTGCAAGAGTTCCTATTCCATCTACTAAAAAAAGTTACGCATTCTTTTAGATAGAAATAACTGGTTGGATTTTTCATAAATTTGTAACTGAGTAATTGATTTAATCTTTAATTAATTTATTCGACGACAAGGATTGTGAATTGCTGCAACAATTTGCAATCCTTTTTCTTTTTCTTCTTTTTCTGTTAATTGTCCTCCTTTCTTATTATAAATATATGTTCTTTTTCCAGATACGTCAATTGCCCACTTTCCTGCAACAAGTCCAAGACCTCCGTCAAGGTCGATTCCCTATGCACGTGGCAGAAGAACCGTTTTTTTTCAAGCGAAGGATCTTCAATGACAATTTCCCTGTCGAATTTCCGTTTCAATTCCAACACAATGGTCTTCAGTGTTTCCCCGGGGAACATCAGTTCCCCCGTCCGCCACGTACCAGCCGTAGAAGCATCCATTTCACGAATCGAACTCAGACCCGTTTCGAGAGAGACTGTCAGCATTTGATTGGGCTTTATCCGTATATTTTTATTCTTATCAGTATACACTTCCACCTGCCCTTCTTTTAAGAGAACTGTTGGATCCTCACCGGAATACGATTTCACATTAAATGTAGTACCCAGTACACGTACTTTCAACCTCTCCGTTTCCACCAAAAACGGCTTGTGTTCATCACGGTTCACTTGAAACAAAGCCTCACCTGCCAGTTTGACCGTACGGTAACCCCTAGCAAATTTGGTGGGATAAGTAAACCGGCTACCTGAGTTCAACCAGATGTGTGTACCATCCTCCAATACCAAATTGGCTGTCTGCGAGTTGGGGACAATTACCGTATTAAATCCAACCGGTCGTGTAACCTCCATGTAATATAACGTTCCCAACCCTACTGACAATACAATTGCTATTGATGCAGTTATTTTTAGGAAGAGTGATGATTTAGGTTTATGGATATCGTTTTTTTGTGTTGTATTGTATGTCTCCTGTTCCTTAATTTTGGATTCAGATCTACTCATCATCTTCTCTATCATCTTTTGGTAAGATGCATTCAGATGTATCTTTGTTGCATAGTTGGCTTCTTCTTTTTTCGACCAGATTTCCTCCAACGAGAACAAAAAAGTCGAGTTAGCAGGTTCTTCCCTTCTCCATTTGTTGATCTTTTTGTAATCCTCCTCCGAAGCGGAATGATTTAAAAAACGCTTTAATACATTTAAATCCATATTACAGTAATATATAATTCAACATTAGAGCAATCCAAATTCCGACATGCCTCAAGGACTTGCGCAATTCCGCGATGGCTTGGGCAAGGTGTGTCTGTACCGTACGTAAGGACACATGCATCTGATTGGCTATGTCCTTTTGTGACTTCCCTTCGAAGTAGAATAAGTTTAAAGCTTCCGCACGTCTGGGAGGCAATTGCCTGATTGCATTTTCCAGCAACTTATAGTTCAACTCCTCATTCGTTTCAGACATCGAAACAGTCGATTCAATTTTCTGGTTGTAATATTCACAACGATCAATGGCCAGTTGCCACTGTTCCCGGTAGTTCTCCACTACCTTTTGGTGCTTCAGATAGTTTAGACAACTGTTTTGCGTGGCTTTGAATAGAAAGGCGGCCAGCCTACTGGAAACAATCATATGATGTTGTTCCCAGTAAGCGACAAATACATCATGTACTATATCTTCAGCAACCTCTTCATCAACAAATTTACATGCATGAACCATCAATTTAGGATACAGTTCATCATAAACTTGTCTAAAATGACTGATAGAATCCCCCCCCTTTTCTTGCATTCCATTTGAATATTGAGAGTCCATAATAACGGTTTGTATCTGTGGCTATTTGATGGCAGACAATACGATTTTTTCCATAACCTCATATCCTTTATCTGTAGGGTGGACACCATCATACGTATATTCATCAATCATGCCTCCGTTCTCTTTGCTCATTTCACTGAAGTAATCAATGTAGTGTACATGTTTTGCTTTGGCAAGTTGCCGGATCCGCACATTCAGCTCATAAATCTGTTTCACTGCATCCGTAATGTCTTTTCTCCAAGGATACACATCAACCGGAAGAACCGAAGAAAGATACACTTTGATTTTATGTGATTTGGCTAACTCTACCATTGATTTGATGTTACTCACCGTATATTCGATGCTGTACTTACCAGTATTTTCGGCTATGTCGTTCGTACCGATGTTGATGACAACAGCTTTTGGTTTAAGGTCAATCACATCTTTTTGGAAGCGGAGCAGGAGTTGCGGACTGGTTTGACCGCTGATGCCACGACCTAAAAATTGATGACCTGTAAAAAAAACGGGGCGTTTGCTAGCCCATCCGTCGGTAATGGAATTTCCGATAAAAATCACTTTCGGATAAGTTTTGTTTTGAATGATGCGTTCATTATCCTTTTGATATCTTTCAAAATCAGGATACTCGCTCAGTGTTTGGGCCGTTGCCACTGTTGCGAAAAAGTACAGAAGAGCAAAGAATAAGTGTTTCATATTTAGTATTATTTAGTAATGATTGTTAGCAATATCTTATATTAAGACAACTACACTATCAAAAGTACGTATTCTAATAGTTAAAAGAAAAAGATTTTTATCTACTATGATATTACGTTTTATGCCTTTTGCTTTTTATTCCCGTCAACACCGTTCAAGGAAGCATTGTTCCCCTTTGACATTTTGATTGTCCACGATACTATTTACAATTGGTCCCATGCTATGTTTCACACGTATATCTTCACGTAATTTCTCTAACAATAAGCCCAACTCCGACAAAGAACCTCATTTACGATAGTGGTGATAAAACAACTGTCACTTTGGGAATTCGAAAAGAGGCATATGCCATTGACAACTAGTCTTAACTAAAAAATACAGCATTACAAATCATATTTTACTCTTCCTGCAAATTTAACACTTTTGTTATATACGCCATTCGGTCTCCGTTAGATCAGCCTGGTACATTTTTCGTTTGGCACCGCAAAGAAACTATTCGGCCGCGGAAACGTCAGTAAAAAAAATCAGCTGTTTTTAAAACATATATAGTCCTCATCATTATTTCTACAGCCCGAACATCTTTTTCAATCTCTAGACCGTACTAACACTCACTCCCTCGGTTCTGGCTATCATCTTCATCTGATAACTTTACCGGAAAGTCTTGACATACCGAAACGATTGCCGGACAAATCCATCGGACCATCATCCGCATATTCTCCCACTTCAACTTACACACATAAAAAACTGCCGTCTGACAAAACCCCGAAATCCTTACATGTGTGATTTTAAAAAAATGTTCAATTTCAAAAATGAAAGAAACATGAAAACAGAAACAAAAAGAATTTTGGAAAAGGCCCAGGCAGGTGATGCAGAGGCTCAGTATCTAACCGGTCTGTATTATGAGGATAAGGGAAATGCCGACGAGGCTTTCCTATGGTATGACCGTTCGGCTACACAGGGATTCGTATATGGAATCAACGCCGTTGCCATATATTACCTGAAAGGGATGGCTGTAAAGCATGATACCGGCAAGGCAATCGCTCTTCTAGAGAGTATTGCAGATAAATTCCCCACAGCCAAAGCCAATCTGGGCCATATATACCTGGAAGGGCAGGGATGTCCGCAGGATATAGGGAAAGGTATCGGGTTACTCGGACAGGCTGCGGATTCAGGTGACGGACTGTCGGCTTTCACAATGGGGCATATACGCCTCAAAGGGCTGTTTGGGACTCCCGTAATGTACAAGGAAGCGACAGGATGGTTCGAGAAGGCCTATGAACTGGGGATATATGACAGTGTGGACTTCCTCTGTGACCTGTATGAAGGTCTGTATTCACGGGGCATGAGGGACATCAGGAAATACAGGTTATGGTCGGATGTCAGAAAAAGCCTTGAAAAAGGAGGTTCCCGTACCGGTCTGGCAATGCCATCATCCGCAAATGGAGGCAATGTACCGGTATTCGGGGAGGCAAACGGCAGACAGTACATCATCATCGGCGGGGAGAAGGCTTATGTCGATCTCCTCGTTGCTGAGACATTCCTGGTCAATCCTGATCCGAAGGCCTATACGGAAGTGGAGCATATTGACGGCGACATGTCCAACAATGCGGCTGATAATCTCAGATGGATAAAAAAGCAATAAAGTCTATGGTAAAGAATATGAAAACGACATTGACAGAAAAGATTAATTGGACAAAGTACAACCTGGCTTATCCTGAGTTAGGAGATGTTATACAGATGATTCGCACGGGAGACATGCAATTGCATGACAATGAGTTTGGAGACTATACATTGAAGCAGGCAATAGAGCATATCAGAAGTGTAGCTCCAGGTGACATGCGGAAATGGAAAGCCAGACTCCTGCCCGCTGTTGCCTATAACGGTACATTCAGGGAACTTAACGGTGCGGGGCTGATTGAATACTCGCGTGTGACGGCATTGGATTTTGACCATATAGCAACACCGGATGAAATGATCCGGTTACGGAACAAGCTGATGATAACCGAATGTGTCCTGAGTGTTTTTGTTACACCCAGTGGAAATGGACTGAAGGCTCTGGTTTTGCATGACAATACAGATCCGGCCAGACATGAAGATTTGTATGGACAGCTACTGGATAAATTCTATGTGGCAAACAGAAATGATGCAAGCTGTAAAGACCTGGCACGCAGAAATTATCTGAGTTACGATCCTGACATCTGGACCAATCCAAATCCTGAACCGTACCCTTATGTCCCCACCATAAAGCCACAGGTACAGATGCCACAATCATCCGGGACAAGAACAGTGTCGGACAAAAGCATCATCAGCATCATGAACTCCCACTGGAAAAGGAACAATCCTGAATATTGGAAAAAAGGCAACAGGGGAAACTGCATCTTCAGGTTAGCCTGCTGGATGTGCAAATGGGGTGTTGACGAGGAATTGGCTACTGAGTATTTCATTGATGGCTGGGAAGATGACACAATGGATGAAAAGGAAATCAGAAGCCATGTGGGCAACGCCTATAAGACCGAAGAGAAGAACTTCGGAACATTGATATTTACAATACACTGATTTAATCACCCCTTTAAAAAAACAATTATGGCACTGACAAAAAGCCGGGGTAACATGTATCCTTTTGTTACCCACACGTGGAATGCAATAAAAGGAATATGTTTTCATGACTGCCCCTATTGTTACATGAAAAAATTCGATGGTCTGCTTCCTATACGGTTTGACCCCAAGGAACTGGAAGTAAACCTGGGTAACGGCAATTTTATTTTCGTTGGTAGCGGAACGGACGCATGGGCTTTCGACGTACCTTCGGACTGGATTGCCCAGGTTCTGGATTATTGTGACAAGTTTGATAATAACTATCTTTTCCAATCCAAGGACCCCATACGTTTCTTGGAGTTCATAGGGCATCCGGTAATGAAGAAATCGGTTTTGTGCACGACCATTGAAACCAATGTCTTTTATCCGGACATCGTAAGGAATGCTCCAGGTACCCGGAAACGTGCCAAAGCCATGCAAAAACTGGCGAGCCTTGGAATGAGAACCTATGTGACCTGTGAACCTCTGATAAAATTCGACTTGCCCGAAATGGTTGAACTTGTCAGCATGTGTTCTCCTGTACAAG
Organism: Bacteroides sp. AF34-31BH; assembly: GCF_003602795.1. NCBI lineage: Bacteria > Pseudomonadati > Bacteroidota > Bacteroidia > Bacteroidales > Bacteroidaceae > Bacteroides > Bacteroides sp. AF34-31BH. The sequence goes on along the minus strand of NZ_QTLV01000021.1, from coordinate 491 downwards.
TCAATATCGGCAGGAACTCACGACAGGACATTACCCTTCCCGAACCGACAAGGAATGAAGTGCAGGCATTGATAACCGAACTTCAGAAATTTACCAAAGTGGTAGTCAAATCCAATGCCAAGTGCTGGACTTGAGAATGTACTGACTGATTGGAAAGATAAAGGAGATGCTGCATAAGCTCTCCTTTAAAATTTCGTCAAAGCCAATAAAGAATCCATATGTCAAGGATACAGGTGAAAAATATTGCAAAATAACACCTTGTGAGTTAACCGGAGGCAAGTTTATTATACATATACTGCATATTTTATTATAATACCCACTCAGGCGGCGTGAGCCTACAACAAACGAAAGAAGAAAGATATACAATAGTTTCATGCAACTTTTTTTGTCAAAATGAGAGATTTTACTTAAAAGAAATAGATTGCATAAGGAAAAATATTGATTGTAGCTAACACTTGAAAAGGGACCCGGGTAGCATTTGAAACGTGTAC
>NZ_QTLV01000020.1:0-18713 GCF_003602795.1 Bacteroides sp. AF34-31BH | reverse complement strand
TGGTACACGTTTCAAATGCTACCCGGGTCCCTTTTCAAGTGTTAGCTACAATCTCAGTCTGTTGTATGGAGATACTTCGCAAGATGGACAAATTCAGTTGGAAACAGTATGAAGCAGAACTGACAAAACGGGGCTACAAAGTACATTTGCAAGAGAAAGAAAGTGGCGGTGTTTACGGTTATTCCATCAAACGCGGCAACTCCATTTATAAATCATCGGTGCTAGGTATAGGACGAAGCCTTACCCCATCAAAGATAGAGGCTACTTGGGCGAAACTCCATCCGCAAGAGAGGAAGTCCGAACCGACAAAACCTATTTCCCAACAAACACGGACAGCAGATATTACTCCTATTTCACAGCCTGTGATAAAGCACTACAATATAGCGACAGACGAATATCACAGTTACCATGTGGAGATACCCGAAGCGGCAGACAATATCATCCGACAGAATTGTTCTTTGGAGGAAGCACATCCATTAGCTAAACTGGAAGAAATACAGCACACGGCTCTTTTGCTCTTTGCAGGATATTTGGATGCTGCTACAAGTATGGCGACATCAAGTGGTGGTGGCTCTGATACAGGAGGTTGGGGAAGAGATAAGGACGAGGATGAACTTGAATGGGCGCGTCGTTGTGCAAGAATGGCAAACAGCATGTGTAAACGCAGAAAAGGACTTCACAGATAAATGAACCATTAAAAAGCAAGAATCATGGGAATTAGAAAATCAAACATCACTCCATCAATAAACGTTGATGATATGCTTAAGTCGGCTGAAATAAGCCATGAAATAGAGGCAGAGAAACAAGATGTCGACAAGCTACTTGTAGAAATACGTGAGGCGAAAGAGACTTTATTGAAAATCCAGCAAGACCTTCAGAATGTTATCAAAGCAGAGGATGATGTCACAGTGGCATTAAAGGCTGCTATTGATAGTTCCGACAATATCATCAACGGCATTTGCAATGCGATTGTAAAAGCAGAACGAAACACACAGTTCAAGGCTACTATAAAATCTGAGCATCTTGCTCAGCTTCAACAACTTTTAGATAAAGCTATCGAGACATGGAAGACCATGTTGGAAAATCATTGTTCCAAACAGGCAAAGATGCTAACTGAGCATGAGTTCAATATGCGCAAAATCCTCAGACGGAACGAGGGTATTTGGTTCTCTGACTTTTGGATGAAAGTCTTGGGGATATTTTTGTTCGTTTACACAGTGACATTAGTGCTGGTTGCATATTGTGTTACATGAAACATCATGTGCAATGTAACAGACTGCTACCTGAATGTGTCATGGATTATTTAGAGGATAGTTGACAGGTAATCCTGAGCCTTATCCTATGTGTACAGGCTGGGTATTGAACCCAGCCTGATATTATTTCATCAACACGGCATCATGATATAGTTCTGTTTTCGTTCTCTTTATTAGACTTTATTAATCAAGAGATTCTGGCAGTTCATCATCAAGGTCATTATCACTTTCTGTTGTTTTGGAAGCCACCAGCATATTGGTTATTTCCGTTAAGAACGCAACGTCACTAAAATAATAGTTTGGATCGTTGGCCAACTTGTCTTCAATGTAATCAAAGCCATAGTTGGCATACTCTTCCATTTTCTCCATCATCTTATCAACTACAGTTCTCAATGTAATTTCACCTTTGTCTAATGCAATGAAGTCAATATCAGTTCTTGCAATTAATGCAGCAAAAATATAGCGACGTATATTCCCATATGAGGTTCTGCCGATACGATTCTCAATATTTCCCCAATATTGGATAGCTTGACCGAATACTTTCTTCTTGTCTCTGTCTTCAATCAATGGCTTTGTCCTATTGTGATATAATCCGATAAAGAACGCGATAATGAAAATCTCATAACCTGCTCCAAAAATTTTACCACGAGCTTCCAAGAAGCTACTCACACCTTTTCCATAATCGCAGAATACATCTACGACAGTCGATTGGTAACGTCGTTCCCAAGAGGGATTACGTTTAGCCCATGATTCATATAATGATTCCATTGTCTATTTGATTTTATTGATTATCGTACGTATAGTCGCCATATTAGTCTGATCGAAGCCATCCACCTTTTTTATACGGTAAACTGAACAAGTCAGCTTGTTTATATCTTCTTCACGAACTTTACCACGAGTGATAAAATCCTTGGTCACAATTATGCACTGTTTGTCAATCTTATCAATGACGTTATAGAAATCACTTTCCTTTGAATCGCCAAATGACGATGTCGCTGCATCAAAAAACAAAGGATAATCCTCATCCCTCTTTTCTTGAGTAAAATCAGAAATAGCAAAGAGAACAGAGATATACATCACTGTTTTCTGAGAGCCAGAAGGATTGGTGATTTCTGTGCCATTGGAGCTATAGAGATGAATCTCTGTTGAATCGTTAGCAGTCTGCACTAAGCGCACTGTTCCATGGAAGTCATTTGCACTAAGTTTATCTAAATATTCATTAGCTCTTTTCTCCAACTCTGTGAGGAATCTTCGCAAATTATCCTTTTGTGCACGGAAAAAGGCCTTGTTTATTTCCTCTAGAACCTTGTGAACTTTCTTTAGAATTTTAACCTGAGAATTTGCAGGATTAAGATTATTCATCTGTTCCTTCAACTCGTCCATTTTTGATATATTGTTCTCCAATTCATCTTCCAACTGACTCAGTCTGACGGATGCTCGTTCTTTCTGTTCATACCAGCCCTTAATATCATTGAACTGACTCTCAAGGAGGCTCTCAGAAACATTACCAGCTTGAATAAGGATACGAGCCTTTTCGTCTTGCAAATCCTGAATATCCTCTTCAACGTCTTTCAACTCATTTTTTCGCAATGCGACAAGATTTAGCCAGTCGTCAATTTCTCCTGATATGCCGAAAATTTTAGATTCTTCGGGACCGCTGAGTGAAATACTGAGTGAATGTAATTCGGTAATATAGTCATTTTTAAATAAAGATTCTTCATCAATGGATTTTATTGCAGCGTCACGCTTACACTTGGCTTCAACATGCGCACGGTATTCTTCGAGACGATGAACCATAAAGTTATATGCATCAGATCCCTCAGAAGCTTCACGACCACATACTTTACAGATGTGGTCATTTATCATATCTTCCATAGTTTCTTGGTTAGGCAAATACCATGGGAGTTCTGTTGCACCATTTACCAATGCACCTTGAATTTCCTTGATAGTCTCAAGTTTTGCTTTGGCAGCGGCTTGTTGCTTGTCGAAATTCTTCTCTTGAACACGTCTTTCTTTACTAAGAGCAGCACACTTTTGTTTAAATTCCGTTAGGACATCTCCAAATGGTGCTAATATCCAATATTCGTCAAGAAGACAATGATTGTAGTCTTTCTTCTTGATTGTTGCCATGAGCTGAGTTTTCTTTGAAGTCTTAGTTTTAAGGCGTTCTTGGATATCACGATATTTTTCTGAAGTCTCTTGGTTTTGTTCAAGTTTGTTGAGATTAGATGAGAAAGTGGCGATTGCATCTTTCTTGTCCTTGATATCCTCTTTATTTTGTTGGATTTCGCCACTTAGACGCGTCATTTGCAATTCAAGAAATTTTGTCTCTTTTGAAATCTTGTCATCAGATTTCATCTCTTGTAACAAAGCCTTATTTGCCTTTTGCTCAAATGAGTCTGTATTAGCAACAAGCCCATCAAACTTATGAATATCAGAGAATTTGTCGACCAATGTCTTCAAGGAGGCTGCGTTATCGAATACGCTTAGATCAGATTCACCTTTGAACATACTAAATCTACGAATGAAAGAATCATAGCATCGTGTTATCAACTGCTTGCCATCCACAGACTCACGTTCAATTCCATTAGTCTCGTACCCATGATAAGAAGCATTACTTACACTATAGGTATCATGACCTGTCTTTACGATTGAAAAAGATTTTTCAACCATCTTCTCTCCATCATGGTCAAAAGTCATTGCCACATAAACCTCGTCATGTTCGCCAATTTCCAGCTTAGACTTTCTCATTTCCGAAACGTTGGAAAGGTTGGCACGCTCTGATGTTGTGTCAAATAGCCATTCCAAGGCCTCAAAAAAGGTGGTTTTACCATCTCCGTTGTCACCAAGAATTAGCGTGAGGCCATCAGAAAACTCAAAATGGTTATTCTCACCATAATAGCTTCTGAAGTTTTTGATATCGATTGATTTGATTCTCATACGTTACGTTTTAGATAATCGTTAATCTCTTTCCAAAGTTCTCTTTCTGTAGCTCCTTCATTTGTACGACTAATAATTTGTGCAACTGCACTGATAACACAATTGTCGGAGTCTATTGCTTGGTATATATTGCCAATGTCTTCCGCAGTGTAACCACCAAACTCCATCAGCTTATCATCAAGTAGTACAGCCTGAAGTATCTTTTCGTTGTTTGTCATTGATGCCATTTTGTTAGAATATTGACAGGTTATAATAATTTGTTATTTCTTCTAATTCAGTGTATGCAAAGGCTGGATTTTCGGATAATCTAGCAAAGTCTTTGACCCTTTGCAATTCTCCTTTTAGCAAGTTACGTTCCATGTTGTAATTTTCCTCTGTTGAATCAAATTCTGGTGCTACTACAAGGTCATGGATGATTGCGATATGCTTATCGGGATGTTTTCTCAATATACGACCACGACGCTGGATAAATTGTCTTGGATTTCCTGTACTTGCACAGAAAATTGCAAGTTCGCTTCTTGGAACATCAACACCTTCATCCAAACATTTCATGGACGTAAGCACTTCGATATCACCAGTAGAAAATTTACTCAGCACTTCGTCTCTGTTCTGAATACCAGATATGAACTTCTTTACCGTAGTTGTTGGACTAACTTCTTGAACAATTTGAGTGTATTTGTCAATCAACTTATCTACATCCATATCATCAGTTGGATTGTCGGTTGTAGCATATTGAGTGGAACAGTCAAGTTGCATACCCTCAGGAACATAAACAAGTGTATATTTGAGACTTCCGCGTTCTTCAAAGCGTTGCCTTACGATTTGTCGGAATACTTCTTCCTTATTCTGGGCTTTATGAATGATTCTCTTACGTTTGAGTAATAGGCGCATTAGAATATCATCCACACCAGAGAAAGAACCTTCATCTATATTATAGAACTTGGCAAGCTGCAAAGAAATCTTCTTGTATTCAGCCATTTCATCCTCATTCAAGCGTACAACATGTGGAAAGTATCTATATCGACAAAGAAATCCATTGTCGATAGCTTCCTTCATAGAATACTCAAATGTATATTGGGCATCGCACCCAAAGAATTGCATAACAGCCTTGTTTCCTTTATCGTCAAATTGACGTTCGGGGGTGGCAGATAAACCAATACGGCGTAGAATCTTCACCCTATCTAACTTTGACATGATATTTGGTGCACCAATATTGTGAGCTTCATCTGCAATTAATAACATCTGTCGCTGTATTTTCTTACTCAATGACATGAGCTGCTTAAATGTAGATTCTCTTGAGAAAGATGCATACGTGGTAATGATAATAAACGACAAAGATGATTCATCGCTCTCGGCAAGACTCTCTTTTAGTTTTATGTCATCAATCTCTGATCTCCATCCTTGGTTTTTAGAACTCACTTTGATAATGTGGCTAAAATTGAATCGTTTACATTCATCCTCCCACTGTTCAACAAGGGTAATCGTAGGCACAAGTATCAAAGCTTGATAGAACTTAAATTTATTGTAAATCTGCAATAAGCAGTTCAGTGAGGTCAAAGTCTTTCCTGTACCAGTAGCCATTGCAAATAATCCCTTTTGTGATGCCTTCCAGTTATTGAAAGCCTCTTTTTGATATGGCCTTGGTTCAGGAAATGGAAATTGAGGAGATAGTGGTACAGACCGCTCTTCTTTAATATTCTCTTTCCCTTTATTCAAGGTATCAACTATTACTGTGACTTTGGCTTTTGCACGTTCTAAAATCCTGCGGATTGAATCCGACGTGCTATTCTCTGTCCTACTATAAAGAATACGTTGTTCATCTTCTAGAAGCTCCTTTATATCCTTATGTTTATAGGTCTTTGTGATATGCGTGATAATTTGGTCAGCTTTAAGATACTTGACCGTATCATCTTCACCAGAGAATGTACGATTGAAATCGTTGACAATATCGTTAATACGGTTCTTGTCTCGCTCTCCATCCCAATCACAAAATGCATTGATGCTCTCAATGTTTTCTACAAGAGCCATTCTTGAGAAGTTACATGAACCATCAAATGCCACTTTACTAATACCGTCAGAGAACATACCACATTTAGAGTGTGCTATACCATTACCAACCTTGGGTGTAATAATCTTTATTTCAATACGCTCATTTTTGATAAGCCAAGACAAGCACTCAAAAAAATGTTTATCACGCTTAGAAAGAGTATATGATATACAGTCTATTGCATTAAGGTCAAAGTACGGTGTGTTTACTTCCGATTCACCAACCACAATAGCATTGCGATCTTCCTCGGACAAAACATCGTTGATAATCAACCTCATTCTACCACCGTTATAAAGAAATGCGGCAAAACCATCAGCTAACACATTGATCGCTGATGATGAGAAGAATCCCAGTTTAATATCGAATGTTGTAGCGTTACACAATGCCTCAGAGAAGAAGCCTAGTGGCTCCCACTCTGTTCGCGACATGAAACGCCTACTGTCCGGCCATATTACATCAGTTTTCAACATACAAATTTATATTTCTGCATGATGCGACTTAACTCATTAATCACATAATCAATAGATATAGGTCGTTTCTTTTTAGAATGATTGAGCATATATTTCAATACACTATATATGTCATCATGCCCATCAAAGAAATCAGATCGGCGAATGTTTCCAATAGGTGCATTTCCTTGAAGTATATACCAAAAGACCTTTCCTAATTGAAAGACATCTGACTGGTGATCTATATTACAGTCAAATTTGTATTTATTATTATCTGACTGAAGATACTTATTCATAGCTTCTGGTGAAAGCCATCCTTTAGGACCAATAAAATCATTTTTCTTATCATATATGTTGTCTTTATCACGAAATGCTATAAGCCCAAGATCACCAATCTTCCATGTATCATCAAACATGAGTATATTATCAGGTTTTAGATCTCTATGATAATATCCTATATCTTTCAATTCTTTCAGACCATTAGCTATTTGTAGGCATAAATCTATTCTATTCCCAAATGGAATATCATTATTCTCTAAATAGTTTTTTAAATCTCCAGAAGCATAATCCATTGTGTAGAAAGGGAACAGATATGTAGGACCCTTGCCGCCTTCTTTTTTTACTTTGCAAGACAATTGACCAAAAGAAGCAATTGTAACTACATTATGAATATGGCGTTTTTTACATTCAATTAAAGCTTCAATCTCTCTATAGAAACGTTTATTGCCTTCAGATACTGAATTATTATTATCTCTTTTATTAGAGATCTTAATAACTCTATCAGGAACAGAACTACCATCGTCTATATAATTTTGTGCTTGATATAAAGCGAATACATAAGAATTGGCACCTTTGCTATTCTTGTATCCTGGGCTGATAGAATCAACAAAATAGTCAATACCATCAATCGTAATTGCATTATTAGTGATTTCTTCGTATATACGAATACAATTGCGATCATAGATAAATGGTGTATTTACTATCATAGTCATAATTACTTTATACAATTTACAAGTAAATACTTGTCGTATTTTTTAGTAGAAAGATTTTCCTCAAGTTCATTTTGGGCAAAATCCATTAACTGTATTTGTTCCTCGCTCGGTGTATTTGACTCATTTGCGAGCATATTCTCAAAGAATAGCAGCCTTTTCTCCCTAGCTCGCTTTGAATTAGATTGACTTACACAATTAATAGCATATTCTTTGAACAACTCGTAGTCGTCATTTGATGGATAAATAATACCATTATCACTTATATACAATAGAATTTTATATTGCTCTTTCAATACGATAATAGAATCATCGATATGTTTATCTATAAAACAAAATAGTGTATAAAAATCATTACGCTGTTTGTATCTTGTTTCGTTGATTGGCTTTATGTCTTGAATAGCATTTACCCTATCAATAATATTGCAAAAACGTGTGAATTTCAATTCTGATACATCTGATTTTATTTTGCTCTCAAACAATTCTTCTACAGCATTTCTTTTATCTGTAATACCTTTTATCAGATATGCTGCTAATTCTTCTACGAGACTTCGATCATTCATTCTCATTACAGTCTTATCAGTAAAAATATCCAAGTCTATTAAGGGTTGATATTCGGACATTCTATTGACAAGATGCATGAAATCTGTATCATGATAATACGCATGATTTACTTCAGAAGGATTTAACTGCACTCCTCTTTTATTAACTAAATAAAAGAACTCTTCCTTCGTTTCTGTACTACCATTGAACTCCTCCAACAGAACAACATTTATCCTATAGTTCATAAATGTGTTCTCATTGTAATCTTTATAGTAACGTTTCGAAGAATCACGAAATTCATTCTTTATAAACTTATATATTGTAATAGCACGTTGCTGACCATCAACCATTTCAAATGTATTATCCTTATTTTTCAGAATAAAGAAGTTGGGTAAAGGATAACCTTTGCGAATAGAGTCAATTAACAATTTCTGATCCTTTGAGGACCAAATAAAGTTTCGTTGGTAAGGAGGACGGAGGTTGATTTTTTGAGATTCTATTAAATTTATCAGTTCACCAATAGTCCACTCTAAATTAGAATACTTCATATTATTACATTTTTTATATAAAACAATTCGCACAAAAGTTATCTTCATCAACATCACCAATATAGTCTGCTAATCGGCATGAGCCTGCTTGACGCTTAGCCTCTTGTTTCTTGATAGCATCCAATTTAATTTGACGGATACGCTCTGGCTTGATAAGGTCTGCCAAACTCTCATTTTGATTCCAAGTATAACCACCTTTCTCAAAATCCATTGCTTTTTGATAGAGGTCAGGATGTTGCTCGTAAAGCCATATCCATTCTATTTTTTGTTGGAAAAAGCAGAAATAGCAACCAGAACGACTACGATTGTACGTACCAATCTTTCCGTCAACTTCAAACTTAATGGGTTTGTAGTAATCAGGTATACCGACACCACTTTCTTCAAGGATTCGGAATATGTCATCCCTCACGAGAATATCGTCATTATCAACTAATGGGAAATCGTCAAGTTTACCTACAGGATAATCCGTAGTTTTGAGGAACTTAAATACAGCTTTATTAAATAGTTTTGTATCCAAATCTAGTAGCGAATTGGTCTTTTTACTATAATAGAAATCTTTTGTGAGAGGCTTCTCAATAATCTTCTTCGCTTCGCTCAAAGTTTCTTCATCACACAATGAAGTATATATTTCTAAGAGTTGAGCAATGTTATTGTTGCTAAGTACCTTGTTTACAACATCCACACTCCAAATATTCTTGCGAAAAGGGAATATAGCTTGAATGTTAGGTTTAGTGGAAACATACCCTTCCCGGTCTTCATCTCCACGAATACCAACATAGGAAATTGTAGGTGCATCTCCCACAAACTTCTCCATTTCGGCTAATTTCATTTTCTGAGTGCACCAACGAGCTTGAGGCGAAGGTAAGTAGTTACCAGACGCTTTTAAAAAATGTTCAAATGGTGTTGGCTCTGGACTACCAGCAGCGGCTCTCAACATCGTTATACCACCAAGGTATGTTTCAAGACGACTTATCAATAGTTCTGTCTCTGCCAGTTCACAGCCTGTATCAGTATTATAATACTCCAATTTCATTTGTGGATATTTGTTCTTGAGGTAAATGGCTAATGCTGCACTGTCTTTGCCTCCTGATATACCCAATATGTGTCGTACCATATTTATCGCAATTTTTCGTTCAACATTTTGAGCAATATACAAACATCTAGCTCATCGTTACCAGATAATAGTGTTTGTATCCTATTTTCAATTTCTGCAACTTCTGCAAGTTTTACTTTAGGAAGACGATAAGTCCTACTTGATTTGAAATCACCTTTGCTAGTCGCCAATTCAAAGTTAAATGCCACTTCGTCAGTTTCATTATTAACTTCATTGAACGCTGTATATCGTTCTAGTTCTCCAAACAAGTGTGTAAGATTCGATAAAAACAAAGCTTCTTCTTTATCTTCTATAGATTCTATTTTACGGTCGAATACCACCAAACCTATTTTCTCATAAAACTCACGCTTATTATCAGATGGAGCAAGGACTCTATCCAAAAATGATTTAGATTTAGTTGTTAACAATCCTTTGTTTATACTTGAATAACGCTGAACCAAAATCTCTTTATATTTTATATAGTCGTGAGGCAGTCCTAAATATCCTACCACAGCATCTTCAATACGATCTATAAACAAATCATAACAGATAACCAATTCGTGAACAGCGGTTTTGATAAGCTGCAAATACTGAGCAGCAAATTCTTCATTATGAAAATCATTGTAGCCCAAAGCTGCTGGTATATCTTCAAGAAATGCTTTGCATGGGTCTTTTGCTGTTGCTAAAACATCTCTAAATTTTGCGGTCACATCGTAATCAAATTTACGAGTAGTCTTGGCATATTTGTTCAAGCCGTTATAAAAGTTGAAGAATGGGCGGATTGTATCCATAAGAGAATTGGATGTTATGGTTTCTCCACGCTCTTTATTCAGGAATTCTCTGTATTTATTGAATAACTCCAATTTGATACCGTTAACATCAAAAGCTTTTATCGTAAAGTCATTCAAGCGTTTCTGCAATAGCTCAAACAATTCTTTATTAATATTCAGAACAAATGTTTCGCCATTATAAAGCGCAAACTCCTGTTGCCTTACAAATAAAAAGATGGGCAACCAGAAGTCTATGACACCTTGTTTCAATTTGTATGGACGCATTTTTAATGTCTTTACTAAATCTGACAGTTTAAAGGCTTTCTCTGTACTTTTTGCTAAAAAATCAGAGCAAACAGTCCATAGCGATTGAAGATTTGGAGTAATTGGCTCTCCTAAGATCCACAATCCATCTTCGTTTTGGCGATGGATTCCGGAACTCTTAAACAATGTATTGTATATAGTACGCTCAGGCGGATATTGGGTTGGAGAAAATCCAAAATCTTCTTCTTGCCAATGCTCAATCATTGCATCTAACAGGTTCACTCTTGCCAAAGAAATTGCCGAGCTTATTTTCTGCTTGTTAAATAATTCATTTCTGATGATAGGTGTTTCATTATATACTACATCGCAAACAGTAGACAGAAGTTTATTGAAATCTTTTCGACTCTTTATTATCTGTTGTTCTCCATTGAAAAACCATTCAACCTGACCATTGGGCATTTCAACGCAACTATTAATAGCTTCATTAAGTAATTGCGCCTCAAAGGACTGTTGCTTAAGTATCTCTCCTTTTGCGATTCGGTCTTCCAACACCACATTATCAAGGAGATATTGCAGCTTCTTTATTTCATATAGGTGTCTGACAATTTTTTCTGTATCATTAAAGTAGGCATAGACTATGGCTTTGCCTGAACTCGCAGACAACTTCAATATGCAATCTTTAATATCCTCTAAAGGGAAAATCAGGTTTATAAAGCCATCATCGTCACCTGTTGGTTCTACATCATATGGTTCATTAGAAACTACATACTGGAAATAACGAGGAGTTCCAGTCCTATAGTATGAGGCAGATGCTACGACAACGGTTTTCTTTACATAAGGAGCAATTTCTGCTGCGACCAACTTTGGTACAGGTACAATTGTGGCTGCCTTATATAGTTCATCTTCAATATTTATATCTGTACCCTCAAATAAAATGAATTGAGATTTATATGCAGCAAAACGAATAATCTTGTTCGCGGTCAATTTCTCAATAATACCTCTTGGATTCTTTATGCCCAATGCCTTTAAAGCGTAAGTCTCCAAGAATGCTAAATCAACGACCACACCATTATAGAACAAGTTAAGCAAACCGATAGACTTAACAATTTTAAGTGCATCATCGATGTTGTTCTTATTAATGATTCCGCTTTCTACTCGTTCTATGGCAACACGAATAGCACGCCAGTTGGTAGAGTCAAGATTTGTTTCCGCCAAAGCTGTGTAGAAGTTATATATGACATAATCATAGACAACAGCCAAGTTATAAGTCGTTGTGTCATTTGGGAGAAAACTGTTTATTGAGTTGGATGCAGTGTCATGCAAGAAAGAAAATAGTGTTCTCTCATTCTGCCCATACCGTTGAATAGCCAGTGTCAAGCATGAAGCAGCTACCGCATCCAATGGATATAGCATCTTAGACGTTCTGACTGTCAGCGACTCTGATATGATTTTATTTTTCTTTGCCAACGAAAATATTTCAAGGAAATTCTCTTTGGCATTATCTGTCATTGTCTTTGATTTGGTTAGACTTTCGGCTGCCAAAAACAATAGTTGTTCTACTGGCTCTGCGAAAACCAATTCTTTAAAACGCCCCTTTACCTTTAACCACTCATTTCTTTGAGTTTCTGTAAGTTTGTGAGCATAGGATCCAAAATTTTGGTGAAGTGTGGTAATAAGTATTACATTTCGAGATGAAACATTAACAAACTCTGCTAATGTCTGTAAAAAATATAGTTCTTTTTCTGGATTATTGTTGGCTGCATGTTCAAGTATCTTGCCAAATTCATCAATGAAAATAAACAAGAATTTATTCTGATCCTTTAATTTTATCAAATACCTTGTCAGTGTACTAAAAACGTTTTTGCTATCATCGGAAGGAGCAATTGACAGCTCCTTTGATAACAACGTCGAAAGAGATGAATAGTCTCCTACGATATTCATAAACTCAAAACTCTTGGCATCTGCAAAAACGCTTCTTTCCGATACCAATTTTGATTTATTGTTGAGTAGGTCTTGTTCTAAAGCCATTAGGAAACTAGATTTTCCTGTTCCGTATGTTCCAATTATCAAGAATGAGTGAATTCCTGATTGGAAGCTATCGACTATATTGCCATACACCTTTTGTGCATTGGGCGTAACGATGTAATTGAAATTATCGCTCACGCCTTGGCTTATGTTTATAGATAAATTAAATTTCATCGTTGTTATAATATCTATTCAGCACTTCAAGTATATTTAATTTCTGGAGAAATTGTACATTTCTAATTCCGCTATTATCTGTGTAGCTAATTTCTTTGGGGTATTGTTCACTTAGCGAGCGTACTACCATCAAGAAAGAAGAAGTGGGAATGCAGAATATCAATGATAGTTCTTGTAACTTATCAAAAGAAACTGTTTTGTCCTCTCCGGCTATATGAACCAATGCAAATAGAATAATCAAAGGATTAACTTGCTCTATAGAAATTTCATTGAATGAATACTTTCCTTCGTTCTCACGGAGAAGACCTAATTCTAACAAAATACTCGCATATTCTTCGTATCCTTTCGGACTTGTCGGTGCAAGATAGTTCTGCAAAAGCACTCTTATGTCCTTCTTTACAGTATTTTCATTAAACACGTTTTTTTGTTCAGGTACATTGCACTTTCTTTTGATAAATGAAAGAACTTGTTCTTTATCAAACTCTTTCTTCTCACGTTGCAAGTCAACAAAAAACAGACGATAAATACTTGAAACCGCTGTCACTACTAACATATAGTGAAGAATCCATAGGGTGGCGTTATCTTCGGCATAAGGATCTCTTCCATCTCTATCATCAAAGAGATAATGAGCAATCTCCGTTGCCTCGTCATCATTCAAAAGACCAAATGCCCTCAGCCAAAATCTAATTGATTGAACCATGTTTTTGCCGACACCGAGTTTTACGACAGCATCAGGGTCTGTAAATCTATTACGGTCAACCCAATAATCATATCCCTTCTTTAGCCACATAGACTTACAAGGAAATGATTCGTGACCAGAAAAACAATATCTCATTTTATCAATATTTTTAGTGTTTAGTATTATGAAATAGATTTTCTAATTCTCTCATTTTTTCTATCAATTCTTCGAACGATGGTTTCTCTCCATATATCATAGACGATTGCATGTCCTTGTAATCGTTGTACCAATCGTCCATAACATCATCGGGAGGTAGCAACCTTATGCGTTTGCGAATGTCGGGAGTATAATCCACCCCACTCATGCTTGTGAATAATTCACGATGATGGTGGATTGTATTCCAAAGTTCATCGTTGGCAATCGCCCGTGTCGCAATGTCAGTGCTCATCATTTGTGCCAAGTCATACAGATGGCGGGATTTGCGATTGGCTTCTCTTGAAGTTTGAGATGAAAAAAGTTCATGCAACAAAAATGCCTTTTCTAAGAATGTTTTCTCTGCCAAGGCTGTGGGTATCACAACCTGCTTAACTATCGTGCTAATAGGTAATGCGTCTTCTACAATGCTTGTTACCGTTGCTTCTGCTGTGGGTTCGAGCAAGGAACGAGCACCAACCTCCAGTTTTACCTCTGAATGCAAATAAGGTAAATCTTCATCGAAAAGAGACCTGTAACGAATGTGTATCACTCTTGGCTCCGGGTATGTCCCATCACCTTCACCGTCAGGGTCAGCTTCCACTAACAGCCATTTCTCCATACCTGTTTCAGTAACCGCCCTTTGTAATGACTGGCAAAGTTCGTCACGCACAAAGATGGAAGAAGCCTTACGTAGCCGTTTGATTTGCTTTTTCGTCAAATCTCCCTCAAATCCCCAAATGGACGGGTCAATGGCCAAGTCTATGTCTTCGGAAAAACGTCGTATCACTTTCCATACCTTACTAAGAGATGTTCCGCCCTTGAATACAAGATGGTCTGCTATAGGTAATGAGAATACCATTTGTAATACTGCCGTTACCCATAAGTCCTTTTCTACAGCTTGTACAGGCAAGCCTGTTTTATTGGCTGTTTGGGTAAACACCATTTGCTGTTGTTCCTTGGATAGTTGGAAATAATTATTCATACGCTTGTCTTGTAAAGGTTCTTATCCATGCTGGCATAAGTGCCTCATCTGCCAGCACGTTCTCTTTTTGCTCTTTCTGAAGCACATTCTTAATTTGCTTGGCTATATCGTCGGTTATATTATCTTTCCCTACTTCTTTTAGGGCAAACGTAACCAGCATTGCAAGTGAATTTGTGAATGAAAGATTCTTGGGAGTCGTGTATTTGAACTGTATCGAACGACCATTTCCAAGGCTTACCTTGCGTGGTGCACCGTCTGTCAGATAAACAATATTCATAGGCACTTGAGTAGATATACCCAATTTGTTCAGCGCATAAATACCAGTCGGCACAATACGTGCCTTATCCCTGCGGGCTATCATCTCAGCAATCTGTTCTATGGATGGCATCAATATGCCAAGTCCCAAGACCGTATCAATCTCAGGATATAAATATATACCTCTTGCCAAACGGATGATATCACCTTTTGCAGTCAGTCGTTCAAGACTTTTGCCAATAGCCTTTACTTCACCGTATGACGTAAAATCAGAAGGAAAGAAGATGCTTCCTCTTCCTTTGGCTTTAATAGCTGTCAAAATATTCTCTTCTATGCTTGCCATCACGTTCTGTTTGTCGCAAAATTATAAATTATTTGCGACAACTCCAAGGCTTGGGTAAAATATGAGGTATTAATTAACATTACATGCTGAGATGCTATAGTCAAATGGATTTGATGGCAACATTCACTCCCTAATTCTGCGTAAACAATGCGTAAACAAACGGTTTCAGTTAGGGGGATTTAGTGAGTTCCATAGGAAATAGAGAAATACGTAACTGGTTGAATTTCAATAAAAATTGCGATAACAAGCTATCGCAGAATATCATCTTATCGTTCTCATAATCTGGAGGTCCCTGGTTCAAGCCCAGGCTGGTCCACAAAGAAGATTCCTAATAGATTGTTATTCAACAGTTTGTTAGGGATCTTTTTTATTTGTGTCAACAGAATGTCAACCAAGCTTTTAACTATCCGATTTTATCTTACTTACGCAACTGTTAATAATTAAAAGCAAAAGTAATAAAAAACACAGTTTTAAAATCCTATTATCAAAGTATTTTTTATCTTCACCCCAAATAGTAAAGTCATGGAAAATTATAAAGAAAAGCTATTTCAACTGTTAGAGCAACATTTAAAAGATAAGGAACAGGCTGATATAAAGAAAATATGTGTAATGATAGAAGATAAATATATTACAGATTTAAATGAGCATTATAAATCTATTTACAGCTTGTTTCAAGATAGCAATTATAGCTATATGGAGTTCAAACTTAATTTGAGCAAAAGAATATTGCTATTACAATATCGGAATGCTATTGTTATGCGTCAGCGGGCTTGGGAAGGTGAAGAAGAAAAACGTTTTCAAGAAAGTCTCAATAGAGTAGAAGAACAGATTCAAAAAAGTTTTAAGGAACTTTCAGAAACAGAGCAAATCGCCTTAGCTTTTTCCATTGCAGAGAAGACTTTGAAATTCAAAATGCAAATGTTTGTCATAGATGAGAAAATTGCAGTTTTAAGTGATAAAATAAGTATTATGTCGATTGGCACTCAACCGATCAAACAAATAGATCTACTGTGTCAAGTAACTAAGGAGAAAATAGCTTCAAAAACAGTTATTGATTTATTACAAAAGGAGTTCTTTGAATACATCCAGATTAGACGCTTTCAATTTGGAGGAGATAAGAATGAACTCAAAAAGGAAATCAAACAGCTAAAAATTGAGAAGAAACATCAGGTAAGTTTAGCTATCCGGAGTGTTGTAGAATCATTAGTTTCTAAAGGTATATTAACCCAAATTGCACCTAAAGGTAATTCTTATAAAATAATGAATGCAAATGGGGAGTGTATTGAATTGCCTAATACGATGGCGATCAAAGTGTATGATATAGTAAAAGCATTAGGTTTTGACACTTCTTTCAAAAGACATAAAAAATTAGCAAACACTACATATGAAAAAGATTATCAGACACCTGACTTGGACGAGGAAAAGAAAGATTATGTTAAAGACAGATTAAAAAGAAGTGCAGAACTAAATATTAATACTGAAGAGAAAGAGTTCTTTTTTGATTATCACGGTCATATCTTATAATCCACAGACATTAGCCATATTCAATAAGTAATCTCTGTTGCTGATAATCGGTAGCAGAGATTATTTAATTTTGTTTCCATTTATAATTCCCCTTTTCCAAAGCCCTCAAACTCTTATATATGATGAAATAGCTTGGAGTATAATACAGCACCATTAAGATAAGGTGCGTAGCTTCAAGCATTAATGATAAGAACAATTACCGGGTCACGCTTATTTTCAGACGATGGATAAGATGGCGATTCGATGATGCGTAGCAATTCCAGTATGTGGACAAGACATAAAGTTCCCCACGAAAGAATGTATGCCGCATGACAGGCCAAGTAAATGCGAGGAGCTGTTTACAACGGTTCAACTGTCACAACCAGTCGAAAGATTGGTCTATTTTTTTTCTTCTCCCCCTTCCTTGATTTCCCCTCAAAGCCTTATATATGAGAAATATGTATATAAGAGAATAGAAATAATAACTAACAATTTAAAACAACTAAGAGACATGGGAAATTTAATTAAAGGATTGAAGGTCGCAGCTTATGTGGCCGAGATTATCGTGGCAGGTTCAGTAGTAATCGAGCTTGCGGAGAAGTATAGTGGCAAATTCGGGAAAAAGAAGATTGCCACGGGTGAAGTCAAGGCCGTTGATGCTGCGACTGAAAACTGATAGTACGTCTGATGAATGGATTATGACAAGAAAGCAGACGTAATAATAACCGTATTGGAGGTAGCAACTTCAATACTCAAAGGGATAAAGAAGCTAAGAGGTATATTCATAAAAGCAAAGAAATAAACCTCTTGGCTTTTTTTGTTTCATCGCATTTTATTAACCGACTAAAAAATAACAAGAGTATGGAAACAATGACTAATGAACTTACTGTCATTCCAAGAATAATCGGAATGATGGCAAAAATGATGGATGCAATTGGTGTCGAAGATGCTGTAATCGTATCGGAAGAGGAACAGGAGGAACATCCAAATTTTATTGAGAGTAACACTTCAGGTATTACGCTTGAAGAACTTGAAAGGAACTGTATCGTACCCAGTTTCGGAGACAACCAGCTTACAATCAGTCACCAGACATTCATACACCGGATCGAGGAGGCTGCAAGGAGTTATTTTACAGGTGAGAACTTTGGTAACACAGAGATCAGAGTCTCACATAAAATCCTGGGAAGAGTGCCAAGTGCATTGACAAAAAGAAAAGAGGAACTGAAACCGGAAGATGAAACGATTTATTATCAACGTATGGCTTTCTGTTTTCATATCAGAACAATGAGCAGAAAAATGAATGGTGAGGAGGTACATCTCTGCATAGGTGGGGTACGTAGTTTGAATGAGGAAAATTTATACAACCGAAAATCACCCGAGAAATTTAAAATCTTTATCGGATGGAGAGTGAAAGTTTGCTCAAATCTAATGCTGACCAATGATGGCCTGACCGGACGACTGGAAGTAATGAGCGACGCTGATATTTACAGTTCAGCACTACGGTTATTTCAGGACTTCAACCCTGAACAAAATCTCAGGCTACTTGAAAACCTGGGAAGAACGAGGATCTCCCAGGAACAGTTCTGCCAAATAATAGGTAGGCTCAGATTGTAGCTAACACTTGAAAAGGGACCCGGAACAACATTTAAAAAGTGCCCCAC